>JBHEPK010000016.1:8676-16238 GCA_046260325.1 Desulfonatronovibrio sp. | reverse complement strand
GTCCTTATTTACATCCGGTAGGCGCCTTGAGCAGAAACCTCCAAGGCAAAGAACTTGCCCCCATGGCTGAATTGAAAGACGCCGGATGCGCTGCATTTTCCAATGACGGACTTCCTGTCAAGGATAATGAATTCTTCCGCCGTGCAGTGGAATACGCTTCAGACTTGGAGATGATTGTTATTGATCATTGCGAAGATCCTTACCTGACCGGAGACGGGGTCATGAATGAGGGAAAAGTTTCCAGCTACCTGGGCCTCAAGGGAATCCCCAGTGTATCAGAGAGCCTGCAGGTAGCCAGAGATGTCCTCCTTGCCGCCTATCTAAACACCCCCATCCACCTCGCCCACATCAGTTGCCGGGAGTCTGTGGAGATTATTGCCAGGGCCAAAGAAAAATCCATCCCTGTAACTGCTGAAACATGTCCTCATTATCTGCTCTGGGATGAAGAACTAACCATGAACTACAACACCCTGGCCAAGGTTAATCCCCCCCTGCGCACAAAAGATGATGTTCTAACCTTGCGCCAGGCAGTGAAAAATGGCGTCATTGATATTATTGTTACTGACCATGCACCCCACGCAGACTTTGAAAAAGATATGCCCTTTGCCCAGGCCCCCAATGGAATTTCCGGGCTGGACACTTCTCTGTCCCTTTGCCTTGAGCTGGTGAGAAAAAATATTGTGGACATTTCAGACCTAACAAGGCTCATGGCTCACAAGCCTTCAGAAATTTTTGGCTTTCCAGCAAACAGATTTGAAAAGGGTGATCCGGCAGATTTTATCCTGATGAACCTGGAGCAGGAATGGCAGGCAACAGAGGAAAGTCTCTTCTCCAAAGGAAAAAATACTCCCTGCCTGAACCAGACACTAAAGGGGAGGGTAATGGCCAGCTTTATTGGAGGAAAAAAGGTTTTCAGCAGGTTCTGATAAACAAGCTAAATCTTTAGATAATGGATGTCTGCAGTAAACAATCGCTCAGCAACTGCTTTACTGAACAATTATTCTCTCTGGGGCATTAAATACATTCACCCTGCCCGGACGCACATACGCACCAAGAGTTATCCCAGCCTTTCTTGCAATCTCAAGGCCCAGAGATGATGGGGCTGTCCTGGACAGGACTACGGGGATGCCCATACGCGCACATTTAAGGACCATATCAGAAGTAAGCCTTCCAGTGGTATAAATGGCTCCTGCCGCAGAAAATCTACCCAGGATTATCCCACCCATAACCTTATCCACCGCGTTATGACGTCCCACATCTTCGAAGCAGGCCTCAAAACCATTTTCAGTTAGAAATCCGCATCCATGCACACAATGGGTCTGCTGGGATAAATCAGATACAGACAAAGAGCCGCGCACCAAATCTCCAATCTGAAGAAAATCAACTTTAAACTCGTTCAGGTCTGGAAAATCCTCTTCAAGAAGTCTGCGGGCAATCTTTCCTGTGCCTCCACAACCTGAGGTAATAATCATTTCCTCATTCCTGACCACTTCCACATCAGCATAAACATCAATTTTTCCTTCTGAACAGACATTGACCTCCAGAACTTCATCCTGCTGCCCAAGATAACCCTGTCCAAACAGATAACCAGCTGCGAATTCCTTCAAATCTACAGCGAGGACCATTGCCGTGCCTATAAGTTCATCATTCAATGTCACTGAAAATGGACGCTCTTTTAGAACCTGTTCCTGAACTTCCTGTTTTCCCTGAGGGGTAATTAAAGTGGTCTTGCAATCCATGGTCTGCATTTATCAATCCTCTATTTTATTCATCTATAAGCCAGTAGCCAACACAAAGGGCAAAAATTACTGCGCCTGTAGCCCAGATATACTCCGGGCTGAGCTTTTCATAATCAAAAATAATTACCTTATGCAGGCTTTCCTCACAGCATGGTGAATAGTTACATTTATTCTAACCTGAATCCGTAAAAGCAGGGCAGTAAAAATCTATACCTCAGATGAAGTATAAAGTGAATCAGTTTTGCAGGCCGTTTCAGGGAAGAAAAATGCAGCTTGAATTGAGCACTTTCTCCTGCTAAAGTTCCTAACATGGCTCAATCAAAAAACATTTTTTACATCCTCTGGGATGAATCCCACCTATGGGGGATCATGCTTATCCGGGCCCTGAGACAGTTAGGTCTTCCCTTTAAAGTAGTTACATCTCAGGATATTAAAACTGGAATACTTGCTCACAACTCTCCAGCAGGTCTGATCATTCCTGGTGGGTGGGCTAAACTCAAGGCCAGAAACCTGACAGAACAAGGGCTGGCAAATATTAGAGATTACGTTGGAAACGGAGGCAGATATCTTGGATTTTGCGGTGGGGCAGGTCTGGCCCTTCAAGGGACATCCAGCTTTCCAGGACTAAACCTTTGTTCCTGGGGCAGAAAATCAGTCAAAGAAAGGCTGCCCAACTTCAGTGGACATGTTTACTGCAAAATTGCTCCCCAACTGAGCTTACCCGTCCAGTATAAAGATAATGTTTTAATTCCAGTATGGTGGCCTTCACAATTTGAACCAGACCTTGGCAGCAAGGGAGTCCAGGTTTTGATCAGCTATTCCACTCCGGGACCTGATTTCTGGAGTTCTGATCTCAATCTTTCTCAGATTCCTGAACAGGATCTAAGCACCTGGGAATCCATTTATAAAATTAATTTGAATCCGCAACTGATCAGTGGAGAACCTTGTCTGATAAAGGGAGATTACGGCCAGGGACAATACTACCTGAGTTATGCTCATCTTGAAACTCCGGAATCGCCCCAGGCCAACGCAATTCTTTACCACCTGCTTGTAACACTCATAGGGGACGACCACTCACAGAGCTCCCTCATGCCCGAAACGGTTTACTGGGATCTTCAGAACTTTATCCCTGCCTGGCATAATACTGCACTGTTAAAGTCTAAAAAGGGTTTGGATGAGGTCATCAAAATCAGCCAGGGTCAGTTCCTTCTATTCTGGCGCAAATCCTGGCTTCTTGGCTGGAGAAGAGGCGTGCCCGGATCACCCATAAACTTTCTTTATTCCATGATTTGTCAGGCATTGTCCACCCAGCCCGGACCTGAAGCACAAATTTTCTGGGAAAAATACGAGCAGGAATTTTCTTCAGTTGCGAATACGTTTCTTGATCAACTCCTGGATTACTTAAGCCATGAGCGGCTTGCAATGGCCATGGCTCCTTCATCACCAGAAAGCAGTTCAAGCAAAGAACTGCAAAAACAAAAACTTGTGCTCTTTGGAAAATTCCCCGGCTATGGTGGGCTCTATGAAAAAATGATCAGAAGATTAGATGGATTAATATTAAGACAGCTTCAGGAAGAAGACCTGGACAGATGATCCATGATCTGTGTTTTTAATTTGTTTATATCACTGACGGATGGTAAAAGCTCAAAAAGCTGATCCAAGAATCTGTTTTTTATGACAAATTCACGGGAATAATCATAATTAAGATCATAGACCCAGGAGCATAAAAGCAGTTTAAAATCATTTTCGTATCTCATGGCTGAATATTGGCACAGTCTGCCCTGGCTGACCTGATCCAATATTTCAGGTGAAATAAGATCTTCCTTATCAAGGCCCAGAGTGACAACCTCATTGGCGGCTTTTTCTGGGGTCAGATGTGAAAGCATAATATGATAAATGTCTAATTTGTCAGCATCTCGCAAGACATTGCATAAAGATGCCGTTGCAGAAGGCAACCCAAGAGGTATCTTGTTACGACTGTGAAAAAGTACGGCAAGGCGCAGATTTTTTTTCTGATCTTTGCTTAAAGAATCAAAGACAGACTCTGCTGTAATTATTCTAAAGCCCAGACCGGCATGATTCACGGACTCACTGTCTTTAAATGTTTTGTACTGCCGGTATTGCTCAAAACGTCCAATATCATGAAACAATCCGGCAAGACGGCACAAAAAAACAAGCCCGCCGGGAAAATCTTCACTTTCCGCAATTAAGCGGGCCTGTTCAGCTACTTGATATGAATGGTCTTTTTTAAGAATAAGGTTAGTATCATTTCCTGCAGACTGGATGAACTTATGAACATAATCATCAAAAAAAGCTTTAAACCGCTCATAATCATTCATTTTTCCAGAATCCACTTTTTACGCTCATACTCTTCTTCTGTAATCTCTCCCCGGGATAAGCGCTGCCTTAAAACATCCACAGCTTCTCTGACTTTCTGTCTTTCCTCTTCAGCCTCTCTGTCCATTTCTTCGTCCCTGAAAAAACCTTTTGGCCCGAAGAGCAATCTCAAAAAACCAAGGATTACAGCGAGGATAGCGCCAATAAAAAGAAATTTAGTTAAAGCAAGTATCCAGCTTCCTGTAAAACCCTCTCCAAAGGGCCAGTAGCTCCAGTCAATCTCACTGAGGTTAAACATTGAAAAAAACTGGATTATCTGTATTTCCTGCAACATTATATTACCTGTTTATTATCCTTCATAATACGAATAGAATTCAGGATGAATTAGGATTTCCACCTTATCTTTCTTTTCAACCTTAACCACTTTCTCAGGCATGAGACCTACATCCAGAGCCATATCCTCAATCCTGGCTTTTTCCTTACCAACTGCTTCACTCATCTCGTCAAATGTTGCTACGCTTACCCAATCATCCATTATAGTCTCCTTATTTATTTTTTAAAAGTTATTTGCATCTATTCACCGAAGCTTGATACTAAAAAATCTGCATCCTGCATCATCAATCAACCACATCAGGCCAGGGCGAACACCTCCGACATGGCGCATGACCCTCATAAAAGGCTTCATAAAGGTCTTGGAACAATACTTTATTGCTTTCAGAAACCTTCCGGCCATATCCGCATTCCAGGGTATGAAAACGCAAACTCCTCGAATTACCGACATATTCAGAGTCCGCCTCCTCAATATCTAATATCTTTTCCCAAAACCCTGCTCGGTTACGCATTGCCATGCGCTGGGCATCCAAAAGCCTTGAGGAAATATCTCTATCCTGAACCCCGTGCGGATAATAAAAAGCCAGACCTTCCCTGACCATGAGAATATTTAAATTCTCTCCTGTGGGGAGATATACATAGGCCAGGGTTCTGCCGAATCTGTCTTCAGGTTCCTGTCCAATTTTTAAATTAACTGACCTGCCTTTGGTCAATTCTTCAAGTCTGAGTGTAGATTCACTGGCAAAATACTGATCCATCTCACCCTCATCACCAGTTTCAGGTGCATCTATGCCTTTAAGCCGGACAAATTCCCGTCCCTCAAGCACAAGGGTGTCTCCATCAGGTACCCAGACCACCTTTGCCTGCCTGGCATAGATTGATGAAGCCGCAATAAAGAATAAAAAGAAGATGAAACAAAATATAGACAGTCGCTTCATAAATAAATCCTATGTTTCATAATATGTTTTAAGGCAGGAACTGCGGACAGGATGCCTGAGCTTGCGCAAGGCTTTGGCTTCAATCTGCCTTATTCTTTCTCTGGTTACATTAAACAACTTGCCCACTTCTTCCAGAGTATGGTCTGATTTTTCTCCTATTCCGAACCTTTTGCGCAGAACCTGTTCCTCTCTCGGAGTCAACTCAGATAAAACCTTGGCAATCTGCTCAGTAAGCTTGGAATTAACAACTTCATCAGCAGGGGCAACAGCTTTTTTATCTTCAATGAAATCGCCAAGACTTGAGTCCTCTTCATCTCCTATAGGAGTCTCAAGAGAGATGGGTTCTTTGGCAATCTTAAGAACTTTCTTAACCTTATCTATGGGATAGTCCATACGTTCTGCAATTTCTTCGGGACTTGGATCGCGCCCCAGCTCCTGAACCAGATAGCGTGAAGTTCTCACCAGCTTGTTGATTGTCTCAATCATATGTACTGGTATCCTTATTGTTCTGGCCTGATCAGCAATGGCCCTGGTAATAGCCTGCCTGATCCACCAGGTGGCATATGTGGAAAATTTATACCCACGCTGGTATTCAAACTTATCCACGGCCTTCATAAGACCAATATTCCCCTCCTGAATGAGATCGAGAAACTGCAGACCACGATTAGTGTACTTCTTGGCTATGCTCACCACGAGACGCAGGTTAGCCCTTATAAGTTCCTGTTTGGCTCTTAGTGCATCATGATTGCCTCTGTTGATACGCCACAAAATTTCCTCAAGTTCATGCACATTGTGCATACATTTCTGCTCAAGGCGCTCTAAAATTTCCATTTTGCCGTAAATCATTTCTTTGAATGAAAACAACTCTTCAATGGTCATATCCAGTTTATCTGCGGCGGCAACAGGGTTTATTTCCCGCTTGTCAAGTTTTTCCAGAAGACTGAAAAGGTCTTCATTGGATAGCCCCAGGGAAAGAATATATGCACTCAAGTCCCGCTGACAATTATACATCTGGCGAACATAGTCCCCAACAGTTTCAATTATGCGGTCAATAAGGGTCTTTTCAAGTTTGATATTACGCAGACATTCAACCACGTCATCCTTATAATCCATTATTTTTTTCTGCAGGCCATATACTCTGCGGTCAACCCTGGCGCATTCATCAAATTTTTCATAAAGAATTCGACGCTTGCGATATATATTTCTTACTTCTTCCAAAAGAGATATCACCCTTTCACGCTGGTTCATCTCTTCCTCTGAAGGATCATCTTCTTCAATAGTCTTGACAACGTCTTTGAGTTTGACCCTTTCCTTCTTCAGGTCTTCGCCCACACTGATCAGTTCTTCCACAGCAACAGGTATTTCCACCAGAGAGTAGAGTACTTCCAGTTCTCCTGCTTCGATTTTCTTGGCAATAACTACTTCACCGTCGCGATCCAGAAGACCTACTGCTCCCATTTCCCGCAGATACATGCGCACAGGATCACTGCTTCGCGACAAAGTATCTGAAACATCCTCGAGCTTCTCCAGGTTAATGGCCATGGTTTCAGCCAGGGACTCGGAATTTTCTGGTACAACAGCGATAGGCTTGCCCATTTTGTCATCTACAATAGCTATATCCAATTGATCAAAGATGGAAATTATCTCTTCTATCTGGTCAGGGGTAGTCACATCTGAAGGAAGAGCCTTATTAATCTCTTCAAAGGTCAAAAAACCTTTTTTCTTTCCTTCAGCAATAAGGGTCTTAATCTGTTGAACGTCTTTAATGCTGCGCATTACTCCCCCTACGGAATTAAGTTGATGGTTGTTAAAAACTTACCTTTTTAATGAAATACAGAGAACAGAAACCATAATTGGAACTATTCACCAAATTTAAAAAAAATTTTGCATAAGACCAAGTATCCTTTTAACCTCATGCTGGTCATTATTTTTCTGGGCCCTGATAAGGGCCTGCTTGAGGTTTTTCTTGGTCATAGTAGATGAAATCTGAGAAATCAGATTTTCAATCTCCATAAAAATTGTAGCTTTATTTGACCTCAGTGAAGACTCTTCAAACTTGGATTTGAAATAGAAATCCCATTCACCGGAGTCAAAATCAAAATCTTCAGCATCATCAGATTTTTCTTTTATCTTATTCCAGAAATTTTTTGCCCATGAATTGCTGAGAATCATTTCAATATTTTTCTGCTCCAGATCACTCCTGAATTCAGGGAAACAA
>JBHEPK010000016.1:6053-8666 GCA_046260325.1 Desulfonatronovibrio sp. | reverse complement strand
GTATATAAAAAGTCTTCAGGGTCAAGTCCCTGAGCCCACTTAAAAAATTACCCACCCAATTCATAACTTCCTTGGGAGACTTGTCAGTGCTTATGGTCTTAAGACAGAAATCCAATCCATCTGATGCTTTCTGTAAAAGATCCTCAAAGGCTTTCTCTCCCCTTTGTGTCAGCAGGCTATGAGCATCATCACCCTGGGGAAATGTCAGCACTTTACATCCTAATCCAGCGCCAAGAATCATCTCCGCGCTTCTCAAGGCAGCGCTTCGTCCAGCTTTATCACCATCAAAAAGAAGAATTACCTCCCTGCACAATCCGGAAAGCCTTTTGACCTGGGAACCTGTAAGGGCTGTGCCCAATACTCCGCAGCTGTTGGTGAAGCCAAACTGGTGCAAGGCCATTACATCAAGATATCCCTCGGTAAGATAAACCTTTTTTGTCTGAGTTATCTTTTTTCTGGCCTGGAACAGACCATATAAATGATCCCCTTTCTTATAGACAGGGCTTTCACTGCTGTTTAGATACTTGGGTTCACCATCATCAAGGACTCTGCCGCCAAAGGCTACAACCATTCCTGAAAGGCTGATTATGGGAAAAATAAGCCTGGATCTGAAACGATCATAAATCCGGCCTTTCTGATTCTGGCTGAGAACTCCTGAAAGAACTCCATCTTCGGATGAAAAACCTTTTTTATTCAAAAAGTCTGTAAGATTCTGCCAGCCGTCAGGACTCCAGCCCAGCCTGAACTCCCGCACCATTTCCGTGCTGATTCTTCTGGAATCCAAATACTGTCTTGCCTTTTTCCCCTGATCTGACCACAACACATCAATAAAAAAACTACCTGCGAGAGAGTTTATCTCCTGGGCTGTACTGACCCTGCTTTTTTCAAGGCGGGACTTTTTTTCATCCTGGACAGCAATATGAACACCAGCTTCCTTAGCGAGCTGTCTTACTGCCTCGGCAAAATCAAGGCCGTTAATATTTTTATAAAATTCGATAAGATCACCAGAAGCCTGGCAACCGAAACAATAATAAAAACCTTTATCCGGACTTACTGTAAAAGATGGCTTAGTCTCTTCGTGGAAAGGACAGGGCGCAGACCACCTGTCTCCCACTGGACGCAATTCTACATATCTACTGATTATATCGACCAGTGAAAGCCTTGACTTTATCTCAGCTATACTGTTGGAATCTATAGTAGACATATTCTCCTTGGCATAGCCAGCATAACGCAAAAACATTCAGGTTACAGTCCGCACGGACACTGTGGCAAATATTTACCAGAAAACAAACTTAATTAATTAAGACTATGAATTGATTTGTCCAGATGAACTGTGACAATATTTATAATTGTTCGCCTTAAAGCACATCATACCGCAACACTGAACATCATCACAAAGATATCAATTCAGCTCAACTTCAGTCATCCCCTCTCCACCAGTATCTTCAGAAGCGCACTTGAAGGAAGCGACCATGGGATTACTCTTTAGATAATCATGCACAGCACTGCGAAGAGCACCGGTTCCTTTACCGTGAACGACTTCGAGATGCTTGCGTCCGGCAATAAGAGCGTCATCAAGATACTGCTCCAGTTCTGGCAGAGCCTCATCTAAATACTTTCCCCTGAGATCAAGCTTGATAGGGGTAAATTTTGCACCGCCCCAGGAACTACGCCCGGAGCCTGCCTTTTTTTCAGCTTCCTGGTCACGAGCAAGAGAAGCTGAATCAACCCAGAGAGAAATGCCCCCAAGATCAATCTTCAACTGTTTTTTTCTGTCATCCTTTTCCTGGATCAGTCCATGCCTGTTCCAGGGCAGATATAACAATCTTTCTCCAGGGGTAATGCTTTCCCAGGTCATGGCCTTTTCAGCTAATTCATTTGGATTATCCTGAACATTTCCCACTTCACGCCTTATCACGGATAATTCTTTCAAAGCTTTTTTACGACCTATCTTCTGCTGTTCCCATTGTTCTAAAATCTTCTGCGATGTGCTTCTGATTTCTTTAACAAGACGGTCCTTCTGCAGTTTGATCTTATTTATTTCTTTCTGATACTTTTCTTCTAAGGCTGCTTTCTTTTGGCTTATGCTTTCAAGCTCATATTCTCTTTCCACAGCAAGTTTGTTCAGTTTTTCAAAGATTTCTTCCTGATTGTGACCCTCCAGCAAAAGATACTTTTCTGCCCTGGAAATGATTTCCGGGGCAAGACCCTGCTTTTTGGCCACATCAAGAGCCAGGCTGGAGCCGACCTGATCATAGGCAAGACGGTAAAGGGGTTTGCCTGATGATCCATCAAAAAGTACAGAAGCAGCTCTGACTTCTTCCTTGGAAAGGGCATAAGCCTTAAGGGCGGGAAAGTGTGTCGCTGTAGCAACCCAGGCTTTTTTCTCAAGAAGCTCATCCACAACTGCCTGGGCCAGGGCTGCCCCCTGACTGGGATCAGTACCCACGCCAAATTCATCTAAGATAATCAGAGTCTTTTCATCTGTTAACGGCCAGAAACGGCTGAAATTATCGATCTGGGCCGTAAATGTACTCAGGCTTTCCTCAACGCTCTGTTCTGAGACCATGGAGACAAAAATCTTGTTCCACATGGGAATGGAGCTGCCTTCAT
>JBHEPK010000016.1:463-6043 GCA_046260325.1 Desulfonatronovibrio sp. | reverse complement strand
AAGGCACTCATAGCCATTAAAGCGGTTAGGCCAAGGGTCTTAAGGCACACGGTCTTTCCTCCGGCATTACCTCCGGAAACTATCAGCACATGCTGACCTTCTCTAAGTTCAATATCTGTGGGAACAACGGGAAAACCTCCAAGCTCCAGTAATGGATGCCGCACATTTTTAAGAGACAGGCAATTTGAATTCTCATTGATTTTAAGAGGTGCGGCATTAAGCTTTCCAGCAAACCTGGCTTTGGCAAAAATAAAATCCATCCTTACCATGAAGCTGAAAATATCCTCCAGGAATTGATATGACTCTCTAACAAGAGTGGTCAGATACTCAAAAACACGATGGAGTTCTTCCCTTTCCCTTTGTTTCAGTTTCTGGAGATTATTGTTCAGCTCTATAAGAAAATAAGGCTCAAAATAGCAGGTTTCACCGGTTTGTGAATAGTCGTGGATAATGCCCTGAATTTTGCCTTTAAAATTAGCCTTAAGGGCAAGAACATATCTGTCTGATGAAATGGTCAGGTATTCATCCTGAAGATAATGGGAGATATTTGAAATGGTTAGAGATTCATTAACCTTTCTGGAACATGATTCTCTGATGGAACGCATTTCTTCTCTTACTGAATAAAGACCCGGGGAGCTTTGATCTTTAATTTCACCCGAAGGTCCGAGACATCTTTTTAAGGCTGAGTGAAACTTTTCCGGCCAGACAAGATGAGACATTAAATCCAGAATCAATTTAAACCTCTGATCGTCCATCCTGCCTAAAGCATCTGAAAATTCACGTCCCTGCCTCAAAAAAGCAGAAAAATCCCATAAATTTTCATTATTTAGAATATATTCACTACGCTCAAGGCTTTTTAATATGCCTGCAATATCTGGAAATTCGTTTAAAGCAATTCCGTACTCTTCCCTGCAGGATATAACCTGGCGCAAAAGACTTAACTCATAATCCAATTCATCGGGATTATTGAAAAAAGAAATTTTCAGGCAAGCATTTTTTCCTGGAGAAGAAACAGCTTCTTTGCTCAAATGTTGAAGGACTTTGGGAAATTCCAGCAACTTGATGGTTTTTTGTTCCATAGGAGACAGCTTTTGCAGCCCTGATCAAGGCCATGCAAATTTTATTTTAAAAAATTATTAACTTAGGAAAGATTGTAGGATAATGGTCTGGGTCCGTACGACTGGAATTTAGAAGCGTGTAGAAAAAGAATATAAACAGATCAATTAAAAATCCCAAGCGCCAGTCCGAAGCATATTCGAATAGTTGCCAAAGTAATACAATTTTAATCAATATTCCAAATGGATGCAGACTCAAAATTAAAATAAGCTCAAAAAAACAAATTATTATAAATGTTTAATTTTGAACTTATTTACTTACGAGATAATTGCGAGAACTTTTGCCAGCAAAAAAAATATCAGGAAGAAAGCAGCTGACGGACAATGGTACTTAGCTGACGACCGTCAGTTTGACCGGGATACTTCTGAGATATAGTCTTCATGACCATCCCCATACCCTTCATATCCGTAACTTCCAGTTCTTGGATTACTTCCCTGGCAACGCTTTCCATCTCTTGAACTGTAAAAGCCTTGGGCAGATAAGCATTGATTATTTCCAGCTCATCCTGCTCTTTAACACTGAGATCATTTCGCCGTGCTTCATTATACTGGCGAATAGATTCTTGTCTTTGCTTAACCTCTTTTATAAGGACCTCAAGAGCTTCAGCATCGCTTAATTCTTTTCTCTGCTCAACCTGCTTGTTTTTAAAGGCTGCCTTGAGCAAGCGCAAGACAGCCACTTTCTCACTTTCTTTGTTCTTGTAAGCAAGGATAAAGTCTTTTTCAATACGCTCTGTAATCAGCATAATTACATCATTTGCATTTTGCGCATTTTTTTAATTAATCTTTTTCTGGCAGCGGCTTCTTTTTTCTTCTTCTGAATACTTGGCTTTTCATAATGCTGCCTTTTCTTCAGCTCAGAAAGAATTCCGGCTTTTTCAACCTGTTTCTTAAACTTACGCAATGCGTAGTCAAAATTATCATTTTCTCCAAGAATAACACCAGGCACTAAGACTCACCCCCTTGCTAAATTGCTGAGACTTTATAGACCGTAATCTTTACCTGAGCTTCAGCAAAGCTGAAAAATCAGTTTTTAATTCGGTCAAGCAAAAAAATATATCTCTTGCTTATGCTTTTGGCAAGAAAAAAAAGAGGACTGTATATACAGCCCTCTTTTTTAAATGCCAAACTTTATACTTATTCTGCAAGCTTTCTTTTTTCAGTCATTGTTTCACTTAGAGATTGAAAAAAAACAGCTCCAACCCCCAAGCCAATGGTCAACAGAACCAGATACAAAACACTGAAAAACACAAAATGATCAGCCATCCACCATGGTATGTCCTGAGGAAGCATACTCTGGACTGTTTCGCCCGGGATCATGGCCTTCCAATTAAGGTCAATCATTATCAACCTCCAGGCTTTTGGGTTATTTTACTGCGTCTTTAAGAATCTTCCCCGGACGAAATTTAACCACCTTACATGCGGGAATTTGGATTTCTTCGCCGGTACGGGGATTACGGCCATTACGGGCCTTTCTTTCTTCAACGGCAAAAGTGCCGAACCCAGTCAGTGTCAACTTGCCTTCGCTCACCAGAGTGTCCTGTACAGAGTCCAGAAAAGCATTCAGACCTTTTTCTGCGTCAGTTTTGGTCAGACCTGCTTTATCCGCCATTTTGGATACTAAGTCGGCTTTTGTCATCAGTTACTTCCTCCTTCAAAAGTTTAACTCAAAAAACATTCACTCAATTACTCACAAAATTATAAAAACCTGAATAAGCATACAATTATTTAATTCAGATTGAGTGCTTTATAAACCTTCTTACTGATTTTAAGTCTTCTATGCAAGCAAGATACATAGGACAAACAAAATTTCACCGCTCAAGTCAAGCCTAAATTTGATTTTCCCCTGGAAAAAGCAGGCTTGACAACTCCTGAAAGTCATCAGGAGAAAGATTTTCAGGCCTTATCCTTGAATCCAGGCTCCTTTCCTCAAAAAAAGAATTTATCTTATCATTCCAATGACTTTTGAGAATATTACCCACCTGTTTTCGCCTGTTTTGAAACATAAGTCTGATGGTCTGGTTCAGACTTGAACCTGAAAAAATTTTTTTTCCATGAAGTAGAGGATAATAGCCAAGAACTGCAGAATCAACCTTGGGTTTAGGTCTGAATACTTTTGAAGAAACAGTAAAAAGTAACTCAGGCCTGACATGCGACTGAACCCAGACAGACAATCCGCCATACGCTTTTGATCCTGGACTGGCAACAATCCTCTGGCCCACTTCCTTCTGAACCATAAAAACACACAACTTTGGAGCATCGGCCAGAGCAACAATATCCCAGATTATTCTTGAAGCAATATTATAGGGAAGGTTGCCCACAATCTTAAGCTGAGGCAAACGTGTAAGTCTTGGCCAGTCAAAACTTAGAGCATCAGTATTAATGACAAATACTTCTGGATAACTGTCCTTAATCTCTCTGCTTAGAATATTATCCTTTTCAAGACAGATGAAATTGCATCCTGATTGATAAATTATACTGGTTAGAGCACCTTTGCCAGGTCCTATTTCCAGAACATTATCTTCAGTAGATATTTCTATGGATGCTACAATCTTTCGACATATATTTGAATCCATTAGAAAGTTTTGCCCAAGACTCTTCTTGGCTGCAAAACTCATTTTCTTTTCAGCCTTTTGATTCTTTTCATTTCCGCTCTCTTATCATGCCAGGTCCGCACCAGCCTTACTGAAATCATGTAAACAGAAATGGACAGAAAAAGCCCAACTACCAAACCGCCAAAAAACATAAGCCAGAAAAAATCCCAACCCATTCCAACTATATTAAAAATGGTCAGATCTTCGGGCTCAAACTCTTTTCTCCCTGCTGGAATTATCATTCTGCCCACAAGATAAAGACCATAATAGACAAAAGGGGCATAAAGGGGGTTGCTTATCCATGTACCCGCAGCTGCCGCAATCTTACTGCAGCGAAAAACATGGGCAATGGTCAGGGCAAGAATCGTCTGCAGGGGAATTATTGGCAGACAGCCTGCAAACACTCCCACTGACAGACCCATTGCTACTGAATGTGGACTTTCTCGAATACGCCACAGCTTTAGATACCAGTAGCGAAAAAAACGGCCCAAACCGAACCTGGATTTAATGTTCAAAAATTTCTCTAAAATAAGATGTCAATTCTTTATCGAAATCGAAATCCAAATCGTTATCTAAATCGATTCTTTTGCGAAGTTTTTCCAATGCGATTTCGATGCCTGAATCCTTAAACCAGCCAAAGCCACTTAGTCCATGACTATAGCTAATTCAAAAAGCTGTGGAAGATACAATCAGGCAAAGGCTTCCATAACTTCTTTAACCTTATTCATATCAACTCTATTCTGGTACAGGGGCTTTCCCGTAGGATGGGGAAGCATTTCTTCAAAAGGCTTTTCATTGCCTTTGTATATTACCCCCACAGGAATCTTATCCCCCCATTGACTCGCCATTGACATTGCCTTTTCCCAGTTTTGAGGATCATGCCCCTCAGGCTGGTAACAGCGCTCTTTGTACCAGGCAAAGGTATTGATCTTATTGAATGTCACACAGGGCTGAAGAATATCCACAAGACTGAATCCAGGGTGTTTTACTGCCTGAACAATAAGCTCAGACAAGTGATCAATCACCCCGGAAAAACCCCTGGCCACAAAATTTGCCTTCATGCAAACAGCTACGGCCACTGGATTAAATGGCCTTGAAGGGTTACCTCCAGGCTGAGCCTTGGTGGTATGTCCGGTAGCAGTGGTAGGACTGGACTGCCCCTTGGTCAGGCCATATATCTGATTATCATGGGCCAGAAGGGTAATATTCATGTTCCGGCGAATGGCTGCCAGGAAATGATTGCCTCCCTCTCCGTAATTACAGCCATCGCCACTTTGAACTATAACATTTGCTTCGGGATTAGCCAGTTTTATCCCTGTGGCCGCTGGCAGCGCCCTTCCATGCAGCCCATTAAAAAAATTGGTTTTCAGATAATGCGGGGACTTGGCTGCCTGACCAATTCCAGAAACAAAAATGGACTCATGAGGTTCTAATTCAAGAGTTGTCAGGGCCTGCTTAACAGCCTTTAAAATCGAATGATTTCCACACCCTGGACACCAGGCTGTTTCAAAATCTCCATAATCTTCTATTGAAACCATATTAACTCTCCATTTTTCTTAGAGTTGCGGTGGTTGTTATCAACTTTTTAATTCTCCTGGATCCTTTCAAGAATATATTCCGCATCCAAGGGCAATCCATCATACCTCAGGATGTATTCCCGGGAAAAATCTTTCATCTCTGACTCAATGAGCCTGGCCAATTGTCTGGTAGCATTGGATTCCACAAAATATACTTTTCTGACTTTTTTCAAATAATCTTCAAAATGTTCCTTCTTTAAAGGCCAGACCTGAGAGAAATGAAGAACACCTGCCTTTTCCCCGTAAATTTTCATTGCCTCCCTTGCCGGCCCCAGGGTTGATCCCCAGCATACC
>JBHEPK010000016.1:0-453 GCA_046260325.1 Desulfonatronovibrio sp. | reverse complement strand
TTCCATAATAATCCGGAGGAATAATTTCTGACTTGAGTATTTCTTCTTTTTTAAGTCTTTTGTCCATCATCTGATTTCTGACTTCAAGATCTTCTGTAATATGACCATCTGGGTAATGTTCATCACTGTCTGAAATTACTAAGTAAGGGCCAAGGGTGGGGACAAGCCTTGGAGAAACTCCGCTTTCAGAAAAAGCGTAACGTTCATACCCTTGAGGATCAGTACATTTGTCTGAAGGCCGGGCAGGCTCCTCAACAGCTTCAACATCAAACACAGGCACATTGCGATAAGAATCAGCCATGTACTGATCTGTAAGGATAAATACGGGACCCTGGGACTTTTCAGCCATATCAAAGGCTTTTATTGTAAGATGAAAACATTGTTCAGGATTGCCAGGAGCAAACACTGCTCTGGGAAACTCGCCGTGACCTGAATAGAGGACCAGATTAAGAT
>JBHEPK010000159.1:0-4695 GCA_046260325.1 Desulfonatronovibrio sp. | reverse complement strand
TCATAATTCTTCACCCAGCAGCAAAACAGTATAAGTATCATTGTGAAAATATGTTTTTCCTGTGCTTTTAACAGGAGCAAATTCACCATAGGCGTACATGCCGAAGATGCTCATACTGGAATTTATTTTTCGGTGCTCAATAAGCTTGCGATGGTCTTCAACAGCCTTTATCCCTAAAACATGACGCCGGGAAGCACATGGAAAAAGCAGAGCCAGGTCCGCGCTTTTGCCTGGGTAGGTCATCAGGGCATCCTCAGTAGCTTCTGAAGCTGCTTCAATCAGGGAGTCTGTGCTGAATTCAGTCAGCTGTACCCGTGCGTTTTCTGGAAAAGTGCCGATAAAGCTAATACTCCCGTCCTCAGAATTCATGTCTATGGGGTCACGCAGAAAAAAGCCTGGATTGGTGGCCTCAACAGCCAGGGGGAACTGGTGATATGCTGAAAAATTTTCTCCCAGGTATTTTCTGTAAAAATCCACTGCTTTCATTCCATCAATTTCCCAGACCACATTATCTTTGTATCTGCCTATGTTGAAAAGCTTGCCAATGGGCTTCCATCCGCTTTTCTGACTCATGGAAAACCGAACAGGGCCTGATACCAGGATCAGGACAACAGAATCGGAAACAACTTTATTGTTGAAAAATTGATAAGTTTTGACAAGCTGCATATTGTCGCCGGAACAGCCGCCAAAGATCGGAAAGTTATCTCCCAGGCCAGTTCTTAAAGCCTGTCCCATATGGGTGCTGAAAGTTTCTATTCCATCAGCCAGGACCACAGCCAGTTTACAATCATCATCCAGAGCATATCCAGCCTGATCCAGGGCCTGGTTTACAGCTGCCTGGGGATTCCCTGACAAATTTTCTCCCAACCCCACGGAAAATTTGACTTTGTCGGACTCAATAAGAAGCAGGGCCATTGAGCATTCAATAGAGGGCTGGGTATGGGAAATTTCACCGTCAGTGGTACAGCCCACCAGTTGCATGCCAGGCCATTTTTCCAAAATTTGTGAAAGTACTGTATCAAAGTCCAGATCCATGAGGGAAGTAAAAAATATGCCCAGATCGGGGTTACGGCCTTGGAGGGAATCTTCACCTTGACGCAATACTTCTTCAAGGGCCCGAGATGCTAATGGATTTTCACTGTGTCCAACAGCTGTAATCATGATGAATTTCCCCTTGACGGTTTTTGAAGTATTTAAGGTAAGTGATTCTTAAAAAAAATAATTTATATTGAACAATACGGACTTAAACATTTAATTAGCTTTAAGTTCACTAAAGTTTAATGTTTACATTATTATTTAATAATTCTCAACATAAAATATCAAAGTCAGCAGGACCATTTTGTTATATGCGCATTTCCATATATATAGCAAAAATTTAAAAATCCTGATATGACACATTTCTGTCAATGACACATTTGTTGATTATTCAATCATACCTGCGTAATATTTACTCCACCTAACCCGTCTACATAGAATATTCTACCTTTTTGCGAGAGATCATCATGTAATACAACCATGGCTTTCAGGAAAATGTACATGAAAAAAAACTGTTTAACTTGCTTGCCTGTTTGCTTTTCTTAATGATTACTGGGACATCGATATTTTCAAGATCCTGTTTTGCCAATAATCACCTCAACCCCATTACAATTCAGCTTATTGCCCGGTGCTGGCAGTTCCCGCATGGTTCAGACAAACCCCACATGGAGCCATGACGGACAGACCATTGCTTATTCAGCCACTTCCACAGATTCTAAACTCATCAACAAGGTACTGGACAAAACCATCCTTAATGAACGTTCAGACCAGACCATTTTTGAACTCAACGAAAGATATCCGGTTAAGTTTGACATCTATACCATTGACTTCAACCAGGGCAAAGGAGGAACGCCTGAGCCGCTGAAAGGTGCCAGCAACAACGGATACAGTAATTATTTTCCCAGATATTCACCTGATGGCAAATGGATCGTATTTACCAGGAGCCCCACTGGACTTGTTTTACAGCCCGACAGTGAGCTATGGATCTTTCCAGCTGAGGGTGGGTGGTAATGCCAGACTCCTGGCATGCCTGGTCAACCAACTCCAAATGGCTGGTTTTCACTAGCAAAGCAAGATCTGCCTTTACTGAACTGTACCTGACGCATATCAATGACCAGAGTGAGTCCAGCACGGCCATACGGTTATCCAGATTCAGAAGCAATGATCTTGCTGCCATGGTCCCTGAGTTTATTCCCAAAAACTCCAACAGACCAGAATCCATTGTCTATAATCCCGAAGCTGTGGGTAAAAGCATAGCTACTGATGGCAGATAAAAGAATACGGCCGGGAAAAATATTAATTTTCCCGGCTGTATTTATTCGAGTCTAAGTAGTTTCCATCCTGAAAAGCTTAAAATACTGTAATATTTCAATATTACGTGAAAAATAAATTGACTTTTAGTGCACTTTTTAGCATACTTTCTTTTGTAACCAGGCGATTATACTGTAAAAGCCAGAAAGGAGGCATGCAAAAAGTGCGAAAAATATTTGAAAATCAGCTTCAATTTTCATATCTGATACCAAAGAATAAACTTGGCAAGAAGCTTGAAAAAATATCTAAGATTATCTCAAAGAACAAGAAAGTGCTTAAAAAAATATTCAAAGACCTTATTGCGGATAAAAACCATAAAGTTGGTCGCAATGGACTAAATGCAGATCAGGTACTGCGCTGCGCAGTCCTCAAATCTCTTATGGGATTTACATATGAAGAGCTTGCATTTCACTTGTCAGATTCTCAGTCTATGAAAGCCTTTGCAAAACTCAACTATTTGCAGAAACCAAGCAAATCATCCTTGCAGTCAAATATAAAATCCATATCTGTAGATGCTTGGGAAGCCATCCATAAAGAACTGGTCCATTATGGAATGGATAATAAAATTGAATCAGGGAACACAACCAGAATAGATGCCACTGCTGTGGATACCAATATTCATAAACCTTCTGACTCAACGCTGCTTCAGGATGGTATCAGGATCATTACCAGAACCTTGCATAAAGCAAAAGAGCTTTGTCCGGACCTGAAATTTTCAGACCACAACCGAGCTGCCAAGAGGAGAGTCCTGAATATTATGCATTATAAGAGCAAAAAACGTAAGAAGGCCTACAAAAAATTACTGGGACTGGCAGACAATGTCGTAGGATATTCGCGCCAAGCCATTTCCCTGCTTTCAGCTTGCAATAGCCCGGATATCGAAGACAATCTTTTATCCGGGAGCCTCAAGGCTGAACTTGAACATAACCTGAAGATGCTGCTTAATGTCATAGATCAAACCCAGCGCCGTGTGCTCAAAGAGGAAGAAGTACCCTCCAACGAAAAGCTGATTTCTTTCTTTGAGCCCCATAGTGATATTATCAAGAAGGACAGAAGAGACACGTATTACGGACATAAGATTTATCTGACTGCCGGTAAAAGCGGACTCATTATGGACTGCCACATGCCAAGAGGTAATCCGAACGACAGCACTCTGGTGGGGGAACTCATCAATCGCCAGAAAGAAGTTCTGGAAAAGACTCCCAGGCAGATGGCGTGGGACGGGGGCTTTGCTTCAGAGAAAGCATTAGATCAAGCCAAAGCCGCCGGGGTCAAGGATGCCTGCTTTGCCAAAAAGCGCGGCCTCAAGGTCCTTGATATGGTTAGAAGCCACTGGGTATACAAAAAACTGCGCAACTTCAGAGCCGGAATAGAAGCCATTATTTCCACATTGAAAAGGGCTTTCGGCCTGGACCGGTGCACATGGAAAGGTTGGGCAGGCTTCAAACAGTACGTATGGTCCAGTGTGGTTGCCTTCAACCTCCAGGTCTTGGCCAACTCAGAATAGGGACTACACCTGGTGGTCTGACACTGAGGAGGTAGTGCGCCCAAAAATTATGATTTTGGCATATTTTTTCAAAGAACGTGCTATCAAGGCTTTTTAAGGAAAACTATACTCCCAGCATACATCTTTTAGCAGATTATAGAGTCTGTGCAACCGGGGTTTCAGGATGGAAACTAATTAATATCACAAAGTAACAAAGCTTTGTATAACAGTCCACCTAAACATCAGAGAGGAAGGTCAATGACGGTTAGAGAGCATATTCAAAGTGTTTTTGATCAGGTAATAAAGCGCAACCCCGGAGAAATTGAATTTCACCAGGCAGTCAAGGAGGTTGTTGAATCTCTTGAACCGGTTATTGCCAGCAGACCCGAATATATAGAAGCAAATGTTCTGGGAAGGATAGTAGAGCCGGAAAGGATGGTGGTCTTCCGCGTGCCCTGGCAGGATGATCGTGGTAAAGTTCAGGTCAATAGAGGATTCAGGGTCCAGTTTAACAGTGCCCTGGGACCATATAAGGGTGGAATAAGATTTCATCCCAGTGTTAATCAGGGAATAATTAAGTTTCTTGGGTTCGAGCAGATTTTCAAAAATTCTTTGACAACCCTGCCTCTTGGCGGCGGCAAGGGAGGATCTGATTTTGATCCGAAATTCAAGTCTGATCCGGAAATTATGCGTTTTTGCCAGTCATTCATGACAGAGCTCCAGAGACATATTGGTGCTGATACTGATGTTCCTGCCGGTGATATCGGAGTAGGGGCCAGGGAAGTCGGTTATATGTTCGGTCAATATAAGAGGCTGCGTAATGAATTTACCGGCGTGCTTACAGGTAAGGGCATCAACTGGGG
>JBHEPK010000158.1:4441-4730 GCA_046260325.1 Desulfonatronovibrio sp. | reverse complement strand
ATTCAAATCACTGTCAATCTTTCCTGCAAGATTGATTAATGATTGAACATTCCCTTCCAGCCCCAGCCATATAACTCTATACTGGCCTTTTGAGCCAAAAAAACCTGCTCTTGACCCTTTGAGTATAAACTCGTTAAAATCTATTTTCTGAACATATGTCTTGATTTCCGGAAGAATATCTTTCTCTGCCTTTCCTATGAATTTTAAGGTCAAATGCCAGTTCCCCGGCTTTGTCCAACTCAACTTGGACTGGAAAAGCGGGTTCCATTTTCTTTTAATTTCCGATAAA
>JBHEPK010000158.1:0-4431 GCA_046260325.1 Desulfonatronovibrio sp. | reverse complement strand
GCGTTGATAGTAATCAGGCAGAGAAATGCCAATAAATAATCTCAAGACAACGCTCCTGAAAAGATACGTTTTTATATTCTGTTAATACCAATTCACCATTTTTTTGTTCGAAAAGACGTCTGATATCTTAAGTAAATAGTGATTAGCAACAACCATTTAAAACTAAAAAAAGATTTACTGGGAAAAAAATGAACCATACATCCGAACATAAGATTTATTTAAGAAACTTGCGCATTGAAGACTATGATCAAGTACATACCATTATGAAAAAGGTCTACAAAAACGTGGATGTTCCATGGCAGAAGGATCAGATCCAGGGCATGATCAAACGCTTCCCTGAAGGCCAGATATGCATTGTAGATAAAGGCAGGACTGTAGCCGTAGCCCTGACATTGATAATTGATTACGCTGAATATGGAGACAAACATACATACATGCAGGTGGTGGGCGATGGTACTTTGAAAAACCATGATTCTGACGGTGACTACCTTTATGGAATTGAAATATTTGTTGATCCTGATTACCAGGGCATGCGTCTTGGTCGAAGGCTTTACGACGCCCGCAAAGAACTATGTGAACAGTTGAACCTTAGAGGAATCATTGTTGGAGGGCGCATTCCAGGTTATCGTAAATATTCTGATGAGATTTCTCCTCAGGAATACATAAACAGGGTTAAGCGTAAAGAGATCTATGATCCCGTTCTTTCATTTCAGATTTCCAATGATTTTCACATCAAAAAATTGTTAAAAAACTATTATCCAGAGGATCATCAGTCTGAAGGAAATGCGGTTCTCCTTGAATGGAACAACATTTACTATGAGGCCAGAACAAGGCTCATTGGCGGACGCAAAACAGTTGTCAGGCTGGGGACTGTGCAATGGCAGATGCGCAGGTTTGATTCATTTGATGACTTTCTGCAGCAGGTTGAATTTTTTGTTGATACTGTTTCTGACTATGAGGCAGATATTGTCTTATTTCCTGAACTATTCAACGCGCCACTTATTGCTGAGTTTGAAAATGAAAGTCCGCCTGAAGCTATGCGCAAACTTGCGGGCTATACCAACGACCTTCGGGATAAACTTCTGGAAATGGCCCTGGCCTACAACATCAATATTGTTACCGGATCTGTTCCTGAATACAGAGATAACAGATTATACAATGTTTCCTTTCTGTGTCGAAGGGATGGAACCTGGGATTCTCAGTACAAGCTGCATATCACTCCTGATGAAAACGGTTCGTGGGGTTTAACCGGTGGAAATAAGCTCAAGGTTTTTCAGACTGACATAGGACGTATTGGCATCCTTATCTGCTATGACATAGAATACCCTGAACTGGCCAGATTTTTGGCTGAAAAAGGGGTAAACATTATTCTGGTTCCTTTCTGGACAGACACTAAAAATTCATATTTGAGGGTCAGGCGCTGTGCCCAGGCCAGGGCCATAGAAAATGAATGTTATGTGGTCATATCCGGAAGTGTGGGCAATATACCCAAAGTTGAAACCATGGGTATCCAGTATTCCCAGGCATCAGTCTTTACCCCTTCGGATTTTGCTTTTCCCCACGATGCCATTGCCGCAGAAACTACACCAAACACTGAAACCACCCTCATAACAGATGTAGACTTGGATCTCCTTAAAGAGCTGCGACGCCAGGGAAGTGTTCAAAACCTGCACAGCCGGAGAAAAGACCTGTACAAACTCACGTGGACTGGTGAATAATATGAGTAATAAAAAAAATCCTGGCCAGACTTGGTCAAAAGGCAGTAATTACCCCACCCCTGGATTGGAAAGAACTGAGAAAGGTGATTGTAAAAAATGTCAAAACCGAATTTTAAATTTTGATTATGGAATCATGCCGTATGAACATTCGTAATCAGGCATCTAAGATTTCACGAACCTTGTTCAGTAAATTAGTTAACTGATATGGTTTGGCAATATAGTCCTTTGCTCCGGCCTTGAGACTTTCCCGTCCCTGACCTGTGGCTGAATATCCACTGGCAATAAGCACTCTGACATCAGGGTCAAATTCCCTGAGCTTTTTCAGACATTCTTTGCCTCCAATGCCAGGCATATTAAGATCCAGGATAACCATATCTATGGATTGCATATTCTTATTGTAAATATCTATGGCTTCTTCCCCGCTGGAAGCTTCTAAGACACTATAGCCATAATTGGCCAGAGCCTCAAAAGTCAGTTCCCGGATATCTTCTTCATCATCCACAACAAGGATTTTTTCTGTTCCTCCCTGCGAAGGCTCGTGAGATCCTTGGGGATCAATTTTTTCAGTTTCTTTATCCAGTGCAGGCAGGTAAACTTTGAAACTTGTTCCCTGACCAGGCTCACTGTAACAAAATATCTGTCCATTATGCTCCTTTATTATCCCGTAAACCGAGGCCAGACCCAAGCCTGTTCCCTTGCCGATTTCCTTGGTGGTATAAAAAGGCTCAAATATATGTTTGACTGTTTCCCTGTCCATCCCAAGCCCGGTATCTGATACATTCATGTGAATATAAGGACCAGGAGAAATTCCAAAGTATCTTTTGGAATCTTCTGGTTTCAGAAAAATATTTTCAGTTTCAATTATCATTTTTCCACCATCAGGCATGGCATCAGCAGCATTAAACCCAATATTAAGCAGAACCTGCTCCATCTGAACCGGATCAGCATTTATCGACCATAAGTTTTCGTCAAGATTTTCATCTATTTCAATCATTCTGGGCAGAGTTCTTTTAAGAATTTTTACAGCATCCTCAACTTCCTTGTTGAGATTCATAATTTTCCTGCTGGATTCTGCCTTTCTACTGAAAACAAGAAGCTGTTTGATCAGCTGAGCCGCCCTGTTTATGGACTTTTGAATTGTTTTCAATTTTTTCAGGTCTGGATTCTGATCATCTTTATCCACAAGCAAAAGCTGAATATTTCCGCCCATGGTCTGCAAAATATTATTAAAATCATGTGCCACTCCCCCGGCCAGAATACCCATAGATTCCATTTTCTGCGACTGTAAAAGCTGAGCCTGAAGACGTTCTTTTTCATCTTCTGCAAGCCTGCGCTCTGTTTCATCATAAATCATGGACAGCATAACCCTTCTGCCACCAAGGGTCACAGCCTCACCAGACCAGAGTGCCATTATTGTATTGCCCTGTTTAGTTCTAAATTTTATGGGCATTTCCTTAAAGCTTCCTTTTGCTTTAAGTTTTGCCACCACGCGGTCCCTGTCTACAGGATTATCCCAGATACCAATATCCTTGGATGTTCGCCCTATCTGTTCATCCATGGTCCAGCCAAGCATCTCAACCCAGCGATCGTTGGCATCAATAATCTGACCTGTTTCAATATCGGAAATAACCTGGGGAGCAGGACTGGACCTGAAGGCTTTGACAAAACGTTCCTGGCTTTCCTGAAGTTCTTTTTCTCTTTTAATGCGATCTGTAACATCCCTGATGAGCTCCACAATATACGCAACCCGCCCATCATCTCCGAGAATAGGGTTTGCCTGACATCTTAGATACTTATCCAACTCAGGAATATACTTTTCATTGGAAGCAGGTTTCTTTTTAGCAACTGCCTCAAGCCCAGCACATGGCCTACAGGGAGCACTCCTGTTCATAAGCTCAAAACATTTTTTGCCGAGAACTTCTTCATGGGATAAATTAAGAAATTCATAACCTGCTTTATTATACATGATAATCCGCAGATCAGGATACTTGACACTCATAAGGTCAGGCACATTATCCAGGATTCCCTGAAACAAAGCATTTTTCTCCTTAAGAGATTCTTTACTTTTCCTTAATGCGTCCTCTACATTTTTACTTGAACTCATATCTTCGACAATACCAACAAGTCCCAGTACTTTGTCATCTTTGTCAAACAGAGGGGCCAGATTAATGCGGACCGGAGTTTTCTTGTCAGCTGTGACTGAATGATAAACATCCTCATAAAAACCAACACCGCCCTCTAAAGTTGCAGATATTTCAGCAACAAGTTTTTCATCAGGCAGATCAAAAAGAGATATTCCTATAAGTTGCTGCCTTGAAGATCCGATAATTTTCACAAAGTTATTATTGCAGTCTATAATCAGACCATTATGATCGGCTTGAAAAATACCAAGAGGAGAGTATTCAAAAAGAAGGCGGTAACGTTGTTCACTTTGAATGGCATCGTGATTACCGCAACAATCGTGCTGATGCACGGGAGGAGATTCACTGATTAGAAGACTGTTTTCTTCTGCAGAAAAATTGTCATGAGAATACTTCTTAACTGCTTTGAAACCCTTTTGTTCAAGAATATCAATTAATTCCTGACAACCGGACAAAGTTTTTCCAGAGATAAATACGGTTTTTTTACTTTCAGAACTCATGTTCACATCCCTGTCAGAATAGACAGCAACAATATGATCTTGACTGTCAGGATTTAAGGTGAATAATAATTG
>JBHEPK010000157.1:0-4823 GCA_046260325.1 Desulfonatronovibrio sp. | reverse complement strand
TTGGGTACCTGCAATTTGTTTCGAGCAGGGAGTACGTTTGACTTTAATCGAGTCTATAGGGATATGAGATGAGCACTGATATTCAGCAAAAAAATAATGATTCTCTTTTCAGCCGAGTCGTCACGATTCTTGAAAATGCACGATCTAATGTTGTCCGCTCAGTCAATTCTAACATGGTTCTGGCCTACTGGATGATCGGACGGGAAATTGTGCAGGAACTTCAAGGCGGCTGGGAACGGGCTGAGTATGGTAAACAGGTTTTAGAAGAATTATCTGACAGGCTGACAAAACGATATGGTTCCGGTTATTCCTTGACTAACCTTAAGTATTTTCGGACGTTTTACCAAGTGTATCAAGACCGTTTGCCAGAAATTGGTCGCCCAATGGGTGACCAATCAGCCTTAAGTGCAATTGGTCGCCCGTCGGGTGGCGAATTGCCGGAAGAGCAGAAAAATCCTGATCCACATGGAGCAACCTGATCATTATGCCCTCATCCAAAACCAGCACCCCTCATTCATCTGATTTTCTTGTTGCCTGGCTTGGCAGGACAGATATCCTGGCCAGTCAGGAACAGCCTGATGTTTACTGTTGAGCCATGATAGTGTTTATGTATGTAGGTTTTAAGATGGTTTCGGGAGGTTGCAGTTTTTATATCAGACGACTATCATCATGTCTTTTGAAAAATATTACATGTTCCTTTGAAAAGAGTAACTTATGACCAAGAAAAATGTTTTGACTCCAGAAGTAAATCAGTTGCTTAAAAAAATGGAATTGGTCTGCCATGAATTGGCCTGGAATCGATTTGGGCAGGCAGATGAACTTTTTGAGCTGACTAAGCAGAAGATTTATCCGGAAAGTATTTCCAGGCTGGCCGAGTCCTTTGGAATGATGCTGGTCAAGGTGGAAGCCAGAGAGTATTGCATGGAGGAAATGCTTAAGGAACTGCAAGAGACCAGCAAGGAACTGGAGATTTCCAGAAAACAGCTGCTCAGGGAAAACGCCGGACTGAAAAAGGGTCTAAGGGATCGCTTTTCAGCCAAAAGAATCATCGGCCAGAATCCAGAAATGCGAAAGATTCTGGATCAGGTGGAACGTGTAGCTGATACTTCGGTCAATGTGCTCATCACCGGAGAGACCGGAACCGGAAAGGAGCTCATAGCCAAAGCCCTTCATTATAATTCTCTGCGGGGTCCGGGTCCGTTTATTGCCATAAACTGCTCTGCAGTTCCAGAGAGCCTTTTTGAAAGCGAGCTTTTCGGCATTGAAAAGGGAGTAGCTACCGGGGTGGCCATGCGCAAGGGCCTTTTGGAACAAGCCCAGGGAGGAACTCTTTTTCTGGATGAAATCGGCGATATGCCTCTTTCATGTCAGGCTAAGATTTTGCGGGCTTTAGAAGAACGGGAAATTACCCGCGTTGGCGGTAAAAAATCAATTCCCGTGGACATCAGAGTGGTGGCGGCAACCAACAAGGATCTCAAGGCTGAATCTAAAGCAGGTAGTTTCCGAAGTGATCTTTTGTTCAGACTGGATGTCATTTCCTTGTATCTGCCTCCTCTTAATAAACGGCCTGAAGATATTCCTTTGCTGGTCAAAAAGTTTATGGAATCCCATTGCCAGAGTATGAACCGGGCTTCAATGAAGATCAGTTCAGAGGCCATGAACGTACTGCTCAGGTACTCCTGGCCCGGGAATGTCCGTGAACTTGAAAACGAGGTGGAGCGGCTGGTGGCATTGTCCTATTCAACAACTATCAGGCTCAAAGACCTTTCTGAGAATATCCAGGCTTCAAGTAAGACCGGCAGAAAAAGTGCTTCTATTTATGGTAATGCAAAGCATAAAGGGATAGAAGTTGGACAAGCCAAGGTTTCACCGGCCAAAACTGAAACACAAGTCCAAAGTCTGGCTGAATCTGAAAGAAGGCTTGTAGATGAGGCTCTTGAGGTTAGCCAGGGCAATAAAACCCAGGCAGCGAGACTTCTGGGCATCAGCAGGGAGGGATTGCGTAAAAAGATAAAAAGATTGTTTGATGACTGATGGCTCTTTTTGTTTAGCAGAAGACTTTTAACCAAATTTTAAAAGTATTTTTATTGCTGCATGATAATATTGATCTAAATTTTTCCCTCCATGGCAATTTAAATCTAAACCTTCACTATATTGATGTTGTCTGCCCTGGCAAAAAGAACATAATATCTTTACATTAGTAATCCTTTGGTATATGAAAAAAATTTTATTATTCAAAGGAGGATATAATCATGGAAAACTCTGACATCGAATATTTCAAAGAACTACTTATAAAAATGCGTGAAGAAATTCAGCAAAAAGGTGAGAATACCATTGAAGATATGACTGAAGAGCGGGAAATGTTTGCAGATCCGGCAGACAGGGCTTCAGCTGAATCTGACAGGTCCTTTATCCTCCGGTTGAGAGACAGGGACCGTAAGCTTATCCAGAAAATTGAGCAGGCTCTGCAAAGGATCGAAGAA
This sequence comes from Desulfonatronovibrio sp., assembly GCA_046260325.1. Taxonomy (GTDB): domain Bacteria; phylum Desulfobacterota; class Desulfovibrionia; order Desulfovibrionales; family Desulfonatronovibrionaceae; genus Desulfonatronovibrio. The sequence continues at coordinate 2,340 of JBHEPK010000157.1, read as the reverse complement.
GGTAACTTTGGATTTTGTGATGACTGCGGTGAAGATATATCTGTTCCCAGATTAAAAGCCAGACCTGTTACCACTTTATGCATAAAGTGTAAGAGTAAGCAGGAGCAGGAAGAGTCCCTTCAGGGATAATAAATTTTTTTAACGTATATATTTATATTGTCATGCTCAGGAGGTTAAATCCACCTGCTTAATATTTGTCCCTGCTAATTGTCCGATATCATCGGTCAGGTTTTTATCTCATGGAAGCCAATTTTTTCCGGTTTGCGGCTGAAGAACTTTTTCAGAAAATTAGAGGACTTAGGCTGGAAAAGATTTTCATGCCTGCAAGGGGTGTATGGACCTTTTCTTTTGGCAGCTATTTGAATCTCATATTTTATACTTCTTCTAAAGAAGGAGGTTTTTTTCTTTCCCGGGAAAAACCTCCAAATCCTTCCAACCCTCCAGCCCAAGCCATGTGGCTGCGTAAAAAATTAAAAAACAAAAAAGTAACAGGCTTTAGAAATCTGTGGTCAAAGAGAAGACTGGCTCTGGAGTTTTCTTCTGTCCAGGAGTTTCTGGTGTTAGATATCCCCAAAGGCGTATCCATGGAATCAGAACTTTCAGAAGACAGTTATGAAATTACCTGGCCGCAACTGCAGGAGATAAACTCCCGGGACAGGATCTGGGAAAAGTATCCTCAAATTACACCACCCCTTCGAAAAAAGTTGAGTACGCTTAATGAGAAGGAAGCAAGGGATTTGTTGAGCACTCTTGAAATGGGCCAGGTTCCAAATTTTTATATTTCAGGTACTCCAGGAGATAACTCTACTCTTTTGTGTTTTGAACCTGGGAACAGAGTTTTTCATAAGTTTGACAGCGCTCTTGACGCTGCCCGGGAACATGGTTGGCCCCGGGTGCATGCCCTGGTTTCTGACTTAAAAGGTAGCCTAAAAGAAGAGCATGCCAGGTTGAGAAAGCTTCGCAAAAACCTAAATAACCTTGAAAAGGATAAAAGCAGACTTAAGGAAATGATTTCCAGAGCTATGTCAGGAAATATTATAAAAAATAACCTGTATGCCCTGGATCATGGAAAGCATTTGAATGAAATTTCCCTGTCAGATGAAACAGGAAAAACTCATAATATTGCTCTTGATCCCAGATTAAGCATCCGGGAAAACATGGAATGGTTTTTCAAAAGAGCAGCCAAGGGTAAACGCGGACTTGACTTTGTCAGAAAAAGGGAAAAAGAACTTCTTGAAAAAATTGAAAGTTTTACCAATGATTCTTTGAATAACAATTTGTTTCCCCGGGAAAAAGAAAAGGTTCTATCCAAGTCTGGATCAAAACAGGTACAGAAATTAAAAATAGATGTAAGCTATTTTAAATCCAGTGACGGTTTTGTGATAATCAGGGCAAAAAACAGGAAGTCCGGGCATAAGCTCTTGAGTTCCATGGCTACTCCTCATGATTTGTGGTTCCATGTTCAGGACGGTCCTGGAGCCCATGTAATTTTAAAGAGAGACCATGATTCTGTTGCAGTCCCGGAAAAAACTATTAAAGAAGCTGCAGTTCTTGCTGCTCTTGCCAGTTACAGGAAAAATGACCTTAAGGCAGAAGTCTACTGCGCTAAGGTTAGAGATGTACGCAAAATAAAAGGGCTTGAACAGGGCAGGGTCCATGTGGACAAGATCCTTTTTTCTGTCCCTGTAAGTGTTGAACCGGATTTGGAAAGCCTGCTGAAAATTTAAAAAATCGAAAAATTTTGGAGGGTAGAGTGACAAAAGATCTCAATGATCATCTTGATGAGCTTCAGGAAAAAATTTATGAACAAACCCTTGAACATTATGGTCCGGAAGTGTTTAAGCGGTGGAAAGAACCCGCTTATATGGGCAGGATGGAAGATTCTGATTCTTGTGCAAGATTGACTGGATCATGCGGAGATACTGTTGAAATTTACTTAAGATTCAACAAAGAACAGATAAGCGAAGCCTCTTTTTTCAGTGATGGGTGCGGCCCCAGTGTTGTTTGCGGTTCTGTTGCCTGTGAGTTGGCCAGGGGGAAAAATATTGAAGAAGCAGCTTCTGTCACCGGGGATGATATTTTAAAAGTTATTGAATCCGGTCTGCCTGAAGAGAAAGAACACTGCGCCCATCTTGCTGCCCGCGCCCTGCAGGAAGCGGTTCATGACTTTGTTAAAAAAGAAAGGGCAGACACTTGAACTGCCTGGGTTTTGTTTCATGACAGGCTTAGCAGACTGTTGAAAATCTCCCAATTGCTGTGTCGCAGGTTGGATTCCGCGTTCAAGGTTCAAGGTTCAACGTTAAACGTTAAAGAGTAAGAAAAATTAATTAATTTCAAAAA
>JBHEPK010000156.1:501-4884 GCA_046260325.1 Desulfonatronovibrio sp. | reverse complement strand
GGCTTTTCCCAGCTTTGGTCCCGAAAGAAGAGGAGCACCCGTGCAGGCCTTTGTAAGAGTGGATGAAAAGCGAATTCTCAAACGTGAAAAGATATATGAACCAGATATTGTAATGGTCCTTGACCCTACCTTGCTGGATGTTGTTAACGTGGCTGAGGGTCTTAAACAAGACGGTATCGTCGTTGTAAATAGTCCCAAATCAAATGAAGAACTGAAGGAAAAATATAAATGGCCCAAAGTAGCCGCAGTCAATGCTACCAAGATTGCTGTGGACATACTTTCTGTTCCAATAACCAACACCACAATGCTTGGAGCACTGCTCAAGGCCTCAGGAATTCTGGAATCCGGAGATATGGAAGAAGTCATTATGGACCGTTTTGGTCCCAAATTAGGTCCTAAAAACTTCAAAGCCCTTTCCAAAGCCTTTGAAGTAACCAGTTTAAACTAATTATCAGGAGATGGACTATGTCTGATTTAGCAATATGTGCCTGGCAGAAGCTTGCCCTTGGAACAGCAATCACCAAGCCAGGGAGTGCTTCAGAGTTGCGTACAGGTGACTGGAAAACCCTGCGCCCTGAGACGGACAGGGAAAAATGTATAAAATGCGGTATGTGTTTAATTTATTGTCCTGAATTCTGTATCAGCGAAGACAGTGAAGGATATTACCCGGCTGATCTGTTCTATTGCAAGGGATGCGGCATCTGTGCCAATGAATGTCCCAAAGACGCCATAAGCATGATCATGGATTAAAATTTTAAAAACTTTGGGAAAATCTACTTTTAATAAACATTGGTTGAACCAAAGCTTGCTGGTTTGAATAATATCTAAACAGCAGAAACAAATTGTGAATTTCTAACGATGAACGTTTAATTATAGAATATTGGAGGAAAATATGACCAAGGCTATAGGGTTGGAAGTTTCCCTTGCTATTGCAGAGGCAGTGAAACAAGCCAACGTAGACATCGTTGCAGCCTATCCCATTACTCCTCAGACGCATATAGTTGAAGAACTGTCTGTGTACGTAGCTAATGGAGATCTGGATGCCGAATATATACCTGTTGAGTCAGAACATTCTGCCATGAGTGCAGCAGTTGGTTCCAGCGCAGCCGGTGCAAGAACCTACACTGCTACAGCTGCTCAGGGTCTGGCATTAATGCATGAAATACTTTTCATTGCTTCAGGACTAAGGCTTCCCATAGTAATGACTGTGGCCAACCGTGCTTTATCAGCCCCAATTTCCATCTGGAATGATCATGGGGACATCATGAGTGAGCGTGACATTGGCTGGATTCAACTCTTTGCTGAAAATGGTCAGGAAGCCTATGAATTATCCATTGCAGCTTTTAAAATTGCAGAAGATCACAGGGTACTCCTGCCTATTTGCGTTAATGTTGACGGTTTTATACTGACCCACATGATTGAACCTGTAAATTTTATTGATCAGAAGAAAGTTGATGCATTCCTGCCCCCCTTCAAGCCGGCATTGACCCTTGATCCAAAGAATCCGGTCACCATGGGACCGGTGGGAGTACCTGAAGTCTACATTGAATCAAGAAAACAATGCGAACAGGCTTTGATTAATTCCAAAGAGGTTGTTGATGAGGTTTTTAAAGAGTGGGGGAAAGATGTTGGTAAAAAATATAACTTAGTGGAACTGAATGGAAAAGCCCAAGCCAAAACTATTTTTGTAACCATGGGATCCATGGGTGAAACCACAATGACTGCGGTTGATGAGCTTGAAAAGGCTGGCGAGTCTGTGGCACAGACAAGAATAAGGCTCTGGCGGCCATTTCCCAAAGAGGAATTTTTAAAGGCCATTAACGGAGCTTCAGAACTCATTGTTATTGACCGGGCATTAAGTCCTGGTTCTCATAGTGGACCGGTAGCCCAGGAAATTAAAGCCCTTCTGTACGATCAGCCTGAAAAACCTGAGATCCACAATGTTATTGCTGGTCTTGGAGGCCGCGACGTTACGGTAAAAGATTTTAAAAAGATGTATGAAATGTCCAGGAAAAATGAACTGGATCCAAACTACACCATATGGGGGGTACGTTCAGATGCTTAATAATCCCGGACTTGAAAATTTCGAAAAAATAACGGCAAAAAATATACCTACAGAAAATTATATTTCACCAGGGCACCGTGCCTGTCAGGGCTGTGCAGAAATATTGGCATTGGGTATGGTTATGAAGGTTGCAGGACCTAATACCATTGTAGCCAATGCTACAGGCTGTATGGAAATCATTACTTCTCCTTTTCCCCAGACTGCCTGGAAAACACCCTGGATCCATGTGGCCTTTGAAAATACTTCTGCTGTGGCATCAGGAGTGGAGGCCGGAATCAAGGCTCTCAAAAGAAAAGGTAAATACAAGGCTGAAATGCCCAATATAATTGCTGTAGGCGGTGACGGGGCAACAGCTGACATTGGCCTGCAGTCTCTGTCCGGCGCCCTGGAACGTGGGCATAACTTTCTCTATGTCTGCTTAGATAATGAAGCTTATATGAACACTGGAATTCAAAGATCCAGCTCAACACCTTATGGAGCTTCCACAACTACTTCGCCATGCGGAACCCAGAGCATTGGTCAGCAAACCTGGAAAAAAGATATGCCTTCCATTGCTGCTGCTCATAATATCCCTTACGTGGCAACAGCCAATCCAGGTTTTCATTTAGACCTTATGAACAAAGTCAAAAAGGCTTTGACCATTGATGGGCCTGCATATATTCACATATATTCTGCCTGCCCTACCGGCTGGAGGAGTAAGCCTGAAAAAGGTATTGAAATCTCCAAACTGGCTGTCCAGACTAATGTATTTCCCCTGTATGAAATAATTAATGGCAAGCTTACAATAACCAAGAAAATCAACAAACCCAAACCAGTGGCTGATTATCTTAAAACCCAGCGCAGGTTTGCCCATTTGAAAGAAGATGATATTAAAATAATTCAGCAAAGACTTGATTCTCAAATGGCAAGGCTTGAACGTCTTGAAGCTGACGGTTGTATAACCGTATAACTATAATATTATCAGGCTAAGGAATGGAAATATCTTTACCGCCTGCTTAATTTTAGACAAAGGGGTGTGAAATTCACACCCCTTTGTTATTTTCCTTGTCAATCCAGGTATAAATTTCATATGGTTGATTCATGTAAAGGTACTTTTTCGTATTGGTCCACCATATTTTATATTTTTTATTTATTTTGACTCAAGGAGCAATCAATGACCGATAAGCAACTCCACGCTTTATTTAACCCCAAAAGCGTGGCAGTAATCGGAGCCTCTGCCACCCCTGGAAAAATTGGCCACAGCATTATGGAAAATATGCTTGAGGCCGGATTCAAAGGTGAAATATTTCCTGTTAACCCCAAATCTTCCTCCATCCTTGGCATAGACGTCTTAAATGACATATCCCTTCTTCCTCAAGATATTGATCTTGCAGTAATCACGATTCCCCGAAAACTTGTTATCCCTTCCATTGACACGCTGGGACAGTTAGGAACTAAATCAGCCATTATCATTACTGCCGGATTTAAAGAGATTGGAGGCAAGGGCTATTATCTGGAACAGGAGTTAATAGAAACAGCCCAAAAATATGATATGGCCGTTTTAGGACCTAACTGCCTGGGCATGATAAATACTCACGGTCTGGTAAATGCTTCTTTTGCAGCTGGTAAGCCTGAACAGGGAAACATTGCCTTTTTTTCACAATCTGGTGCTCTCTGCGTGGCTATTCTTGATTGGGCCTTAGGTGAAAACATTGGATTTTCCAAGTTTGTCAGCTTAGGCAATAAAGCTGTCTTAGATGAAGCAGATATGATTTCTTATTTAGGAAAAGACAGCAAAACAGATGTTATTCTTGGATATATCGAAAATGTCAGTGACGGTGAAAAATTTGTCAAAGAAGCAGGCAATCACAGTAATGAAAAACCTATTATAATTATCAAGTCAGGAACCACTGCAGCCGGAGCCAAGGCAGCCTCTTCTCATACCGGAGCCATTGCAGGGTCTGATCAGGCTTATACATCAGCTTTCAATAAAGCAGGTATAATCAGAGCCCATGATGTAGAGACCCTGTTTAATCTGGCTCAGGCATTCTCTACCCAGCCCTTGCCCACAGGTCCGAGCCTGGCCATTGTAACCAACTCTGGAGGACCAGGGATTATGGCTGCTGATGCCTGTGAAAAGTCTTCCCTGAACATGGCCAGAATTTCTTCTTCAACAATTGAAAAAATGAAACAGTTTCTGCCTTCTTATGCTTCCCTGTATAACCCCGTTGATATTATCGGTGACGCCGGCACAGACAGATACGTCGAAACTATGCAGGCAGTGATTGAAGACCAGAATGTAAATTCACTTCTTGTTCTTCTTACGCCTACCTCAACAG
>JBHEPK010000156.1:0-491 GCA_046260325.1 Desulfonatronovibrio sp. | reverse complement strand
CAGAGATTGAAGAAATAGCCAGGGCTGTCGTGGATATAGCCCGGGATACAGACAAACCTGTTTTCACATGTTTTATGGGCAAAAAAATTATATCCAAGGCTGAAAAAATTCTCATGGAAGGAAGAGTACCCTGTTATTCATTTCCTGAACCGGCCATTCGGTGCATTGAGCAGATGTACAAACATTACCAATGGAAAAACACTCCCTGCCCACTGCCGTCTGTACAGACAAGAGACAAGGCCCGGGCTGCAAAAATTATCGACCAAGTCAGTAAAAGCGGTCAAAATGAGATTGTTGAGTTTCAGGCTCAAGAAATTCTTCAGGCCTACAACCTTCCTGTTCCTAAGACCGCTCTTGCCCGTTCCAGCAATGAAGCCGTTGAAATAGCAGATCGTTTTGGATATCCAGTGGTTCTGAAGATTGCCTCTCCTAATATTTCTCACAAAACAGATGTTGACGGAGTAAAACTCAATCTGAAAGATTCTGCCCAG
>JBHEPK010000155.1:1758-4949 GCA_046260325.1 Desulfonatronovibrio sp. | reverse complement strand
TAAATAACAGTGATAATCAGTGCGGTATAGGCCTGATTGGCAAAATCAAACATTGCCCAGCCGAAAATTTCCCGGCGCGTGGCCATCTTAGTGCTGGTCATTCAGGTAAAGTCCTTGGAATAAATCCATTTTCCCTGGTAATCGGCCCTGGTGGTTTTAAGGAGCAGGCTTTTGCCTGATCGGCGAAGAGCTCGGAGGCTTGGTGTCAAGTAGTTTCCGGTATATTCAGCAGAAATCTCCAGGCTGGAACCAGGTCAATCCTTCCGGAATCGACATGTATTTGTTCTTCCTCTTTACGCGTTACAATGATGCCCTGGTCCAGTTTAAGTTCGGACATGGCTTCGGCAAGTGCCGTGGTTTCCCTTTTGCGGGTTTGATGGTCGGTCATTGATTCACAAACCTGAATCAGTATTCGCGATGGTCCCAGGCCTTTGGCTATGAAATCAATTTCCCTGCCTGTCTTGGTTTTGTAATAAAAGATGTTCGGTGTAACCCTGCGCAAGGCCATAAACACAATGTTTTCAAGAAGATGGCCCGAATTAATCAGAATACCGGAGCTGATTGAAGTCACCAGCGCGTGATCGATGCAGTAAATTTTTTTTGGATTCGCATTGGCCCTGGCCAGCGAAGCGTCAAAGATTCGCACTGTAAATAGAACGTAGGCATCTTCAAACCATTCTAAGTAATTGGAGACAGCTGATTTCGGGGCCTTGTGCCCCATGGATTTAAGGTATCCGGTCAGTTTGTTTATGGAATAGAGGGACCCTGTGTTGTTTATAAGCCAATGCGCAAGGTCTGTGATCGCCTTTGGGTGAGAAATATCGTGGCGCTCAATGAGGTCGCGGAACAGAATTGCATTAAAATACTCCTGATGGGTCATAATCCGCAGCATCCGGTTAAGACCTGCAACCTCGGGAAAGCCACCGGATTCCCAGTACTCCTGGAATGCCTTTTGGATGATCAGGCGTTTTTTAGTCGAGAGTGAATCATCGTGCTCTACACCTTTGTAGTCGAGAAATTCTCGGAATGAAAACGGGAATATTTCCCAGGAGAGTGCCCGTCCGCGCATTTGAGTCCCAATCTCTCGTGAGAGCATCTGAGCCGATGAACCTGTGATGTATACCTCGCATTTTTCCATGCGCATCAGGCGGTCAATAAAGGGTTCCCAGCCAGACACTACCTGAATTTCATCAAAAAAGCAGTAAATCTTTTCGATATTCTTTTTTTCTGGATAGAGGGAAAAGTAGGCTTCCAGAATCACAGATATGTTGTCATGCTGCAGACTGTGCAGACGATCATCGAAAAAGTTCAAATAAAGAATATTCTCACGGGAAACACCTTTGTTCTGAAGCTTCTTCATGAGTTGGTACATGAAAGTAGATTTTCCGCTGCGACGTACTCCAATGCAAACCGTGGCTTTGCCCGGCACTTGAGAAACAGCAATCCGCCTGGGCATACCTGTTGGTAAGTCAATCTCTTGAAAATCGAGGATTATTTCTCTGAGTATGTCAATCATGGTTAGACCTTTCGGCTGTAAATTTTTCCGTATTTGATGGTAAGTGGTAATTAATATTGCCGATTGCTGACTAAAATGGCAAGGAATTTTTTTGGATACTGATTATTTTTGGTTTTTGTCAGGGAATGATCGGGTGGATTATTCTTCCCTGAATTTTTCCAGTGTTGCAGCAAAGTCATCCTGACATTCAAGGAAAACATCGATTAATACCGGGTCAAAATGGGTGCCTTTGCCTTCAGTTATTATGGCCCTGGTTTTTTCATGGGAAAATGCGTCCTTATAAACGCGTTTGGAGGCCAGGGCATCATAGACATCGGCCACAGCCAATATTCTTGCTGCCAGGGGTATTTCTTCTCCTTTAAGGCCGTCTGGGTATCCGCTGCCATCCCATTTTTCATGATGATTTTTGGCAATGTCCGCAGACATTCTTAGAAAGTTGGCCTTGGGATTTTGTTCTATGGTGCTGCGTAAAGTTTCATATCCAATTGTGGCGTGAGTCTTCATTATTTCAAATTCCCGCTCGTCCAGCCTGCCGGGTTTAAGCAGAATATGGTCGGGTATTCCCACCTTGCCGATGTCGTGCAGGGGGCTGGTGGCAAAAATATCATCAATGAATCTGCGGTTCACTGTTTCAGGATAAATTGAGTTCTTCAGAAGAAATTCAGAAACAATCCTGCAGTAGCTTTGAATCCTTTCCAGGTGGAGGCCTGTTTCCGGGTCTCTTGTTTCGGCCAGCTTGGCCATGGCAAAGATTACAGTATCTTTGCTTTGCAGGCTGAAAATCCGTTCGCTGGCCTTGAGCCTTACTGCCAGTTCAGCCTTGTTTACAGGTTTGGTCAGATAGTCGTCCACTCCTGATTCAAAACCATGAATAAGATCATCAGAATCACCCCTGGAAGTTATCATGATAATGTAGGTATAATCATCCATTTCAGCCTGGCGAACCATGGAGCACAGCTCAACCCCATCCAATCCAGGCATATTCCAGTCTGTCAAAATTATTCTGGGTCTGTTTTCATGCCAGAGGTCAAGGGCTTCCTGTCCGTCTGAAGCTGTAAGTGGTTCATAGCCCATTTTTTTGATGTACAGGGCCAGAGTTTTGCGGCTTATTTTATCATCTTCTGCTATGAGTGCCTGCATATAATTGCTCCAAATAATATAACTGAAAGTTAGATTGAGATTCCTTTATCTGAGAAAAAAGATCTGGTCTTTTTCTGGAATCTACGGGATTCGATTTCAAGCTTTTTAATTTCATCCTGGACGTCGTCCCATTCTTTCATCAATGCAGACCACATAATATTTTCGCATATCTGGCTTATAATTTCAGCACCGGTATAGCTTGCAGAACCCTTAAGTTTGTGTGCTGCCCTGTCAGTTGCGTGCTCATCTTTTGACTGAGTACCATTGATTATTCTGGAAAGAGCCCCGGACATATCTTCAAGAAAGTCATTCATAATATCTGCCGCAATTTCCAGATCATTGTCATATCTTTCCATGAAATCTTTGTAATTGAAAATCATTTTGACAGAGGCAGGACTTTCAGAAGATTGTTTCGAATCCTTTTCATACAGATCGGGTGATTTAGTCCGAATTTCATGTTCATCCTGTTGAGTCTCTTTTTTATGAACATCTTTTTGCTCAGTACCATTTGTGTACAAGGAGTGGGTGCTGATAA
>JBHEPK010000155.1:0-1636 GCA_046260325.1 Desulfonatronovibrio sp. | reverse complement strand
TTACAGGCTTGGGAAGAAAGGAGCTGAAACCGCTTTCATAAAACTTTCCCGGTTTGATATTGCCCCAGAATGAACTCAAGGCAATAAGGGGTATATCCTTCCAGAATTTTTCTTTTTTGATCCGGGAAGCCATTTCCAGACCATCCATTTCAGGCATGGCATGGTCAGTTATGATAATGTCAGGTTTTAAATCTCTTTTTTTCAGTTCATTGAGTAAATCCAATGCCTGCAAAGCGCTTTGTGCCTGTTTAATCTCTATGCCCCAGCTTTTAAGGATTTCTGAAATGATTCTCAGGTTGATATGGTTGTCATCAACTACCAGGGCATTCAAACCTGACAAAACCGGAGGTGCTTTTTTAAGTTCCTGATCTGAAGCAAGGGGCACTTCAATCTCAAAATAAAATTCAGACCCCTGTCCCGGACTGCTGTCAACTTTGAGCTCACCTCCCATTATCCTTGTCAGATGGCGGCTGATTGCCAGACCCAGGCCTGTACCTCCGAATCTCCTTGTAGATGAATAGTCAGCCTGGGTAAAATGTTCAAAAATTTCCTCATGTTTTTCTTTGGGAATTCCAATTCCCGTATCTTTTAGTGAAAATCTGAACCGGGCATGGTCAGAGCTTTGCTCAACGCACCTTATATCCAGAAGAATATATCCGGATTCAGTAAATTTTACGGCATTTCCCCCAAGGTTGAAAAGTATCTGACGCAGTCTGAGATTGTCGGCAATAACCATCTTGGGGGCATTTATATCAAAGCGGGTGATGAGCTCAATATCCTTATCTCTAACTCTTCCAGAAAGAATTGCCATCACCCTTCCTGTTTCATATTCCAGGTCAAATGTTCTTGTAGCCAGCTCCATCTTGCCGGCTTCAATTTTGGAAAAATCCAGAATATCATTGATTATGGCCAAAAGCGAATCAGCAGATATCATGGCCATGTCAACGTATTCCCCCTGTTCAGCAGTAAGATCTGTTTCCTCAAGAAGATTCATCATACTGACAACTCCGTTAAGGGGAGTTCTGATTTCATGGCTCATGTTGGCCAGAAACTCGCTTTTGGCTTTTGATGCAGCCCTGGCAGCCTCCAAGGCCTGGATCAGATCCTGTTCAGCCTTTTTTTTCTGGGTGATGTCGGAATATATGGCATAACCCCCTACTATATCCGTCCCAATATTTACTGGTCCGCCCTTTAGAAGTACGTTTACCGGGGTTCCGGATTTGGAGTAACGAACAGCTTCCATCTCAATGGTTTTACCTTTGAGTATTTCTACTGATCCATACACACCTTCTTTCTGAAGCGGGTCAACCACTTTGTTAATATCCCTGCCAATGATTTCATGAGGATCGTAGCCGAACATATCAGTAAACATTGAATTGATGTTGAAAATTTTGTTGTTGGCGTCAAAGTAGACCATTGCGTCATTGGTATTGGTGAAGAGGGATTCAAAGTGAGCTTTCTGGGTTTGGACGAGGCGTTCTGCTTCAGACCTTTTTTGGACTTCAAGGCAAGATCTGCAGGCTCTGGTCAGCATTTTTACCAATGGCAGAAATTCATTAATAAAATATTCCTCCAATGGGCCTGATCTGACTAAAAAAAGAAAGCCAAACTCATCCATCCTGAAGCAATAATAGAT
>JBHEPK010000154.1:529-4981 GCA_046260325.1 Desulfonatronovibrio sp. | reverse complement strand
CAGTAGCCCTTTTCCGTCATTCCTGCGAAAGCCGGAATCCTGAGTAGTTGAATAGCCATGTGTGGTGAATAGTTACTGATATTTAACCTACGATGACTGCGTTTGGTAAAATCAGTGCTTTTTTAAAATACAAAAACTGCCATAATTATTACTTCTTTCCAGAGATTGCTTTCTTTGACTATTCCTGCCAAAATATTTGGCCTCTTCACAATGGTGTCTAACAGGCTTGACATTTTCTTGAACCTGAAGTTCAAGTCCCAGCCTGTTAAATTTTCAGGAAAATAACGAGGAAAATAATGCCCCTTTCAATAGATTCCATGTTGAATCAGAACGAAAAAAAACCAGGCTTTGAAAGTATTGAAGATGCTGCTTTTAAAAGAAAATATGAATATTTTAAAAGCCTTCTAATGAACAACAACAAAGCCCTGTCAATAATAAACAAGCTTGAAGACATAATTTTGGAACACCATCCATTCGACTATGATGAGATAGTATCTTTAAGCGAATCATTAATCAGCACTGTCTACGATATATCAGAAGACATCAATGCCATATCTGGAGGAAAGTATCCTGAGCTTTTTTCAGCCACTGAAAAAATCGGCATTTCAATCCTCAGAGAATTCGTACGCAAAAAAAAGTTAGATAAAAGTAACTGGACCATCCCCCTGGCCGGCATCAGCAGTGAGCGCCATGAACAGGTGGGCGGCAAGGCTGCCAACCTTGGAGAAGTTTTTAACAGGGTGAACCTGCCAACTCCAAGAGGCTTCGCCATTACAGCTTTTTCCTGTTACCAATTCCTTAAACTGACCGGACTGGAAAAAATCATTACAAACAAGATCAAGGGAATTGATATCTCTGATACCCAGGAACTTCACAATCTGTGCAATGATATTCAAGCCAGGATAATGGAAGCGGAATTACCAGCTGAGCTTGAAAGAAGTATTATGGATGAAGTTGCTGATCTTGAAAGAGAATTTGGGTCCGGGATTCGCATGGCCGTGCGCAGCAGTGCCACCGGAGAAGACTCTGAATCATCTTTTGCAGGACAGCACAGCACCCTGCTCAATGTAAGCGGCAACAACATTTTAAATGCCTACAAAGAGGTGGTTGCCAGCACATTTAATCCCAGAGCTGTATTTTATCATCGCAGCAAGGGATATCGAGATATTGATGTGCTCATGAGTGTGTTATGTCTGATGATGGTTGAGTCTGCAAGCAGCGGGGTGCTTTACAGTGCAAGTCCCACTGATGAAAAGGATAGTGACATACACATAAGTGCCAATTGGGGACTGGGAGTCAGCGTTGTTGATGGCTCCATGCCAACAGATTTCTGGAAGGTGAGCAGAAATCAGTGCAAAATAGTTTGTGAAGAAATCGTTTGCAAAGATCAAATGCTGGTCATGGACGAAGATCAGGGAATAACAGCAGCAAACGTCCCTGAAAATTTGCAAAAAAAACCATGCTTGAACCTTGTTCAGATCCAGACCCTTGTCTCTTTTGGCATGAAGCTCGAAGATTATTTTCAATGGACTGTGGATATGGAATGGACAGTGGACTCCAATGGTCAGGTATATGTACTTCAGTCAAGGCCCCTTAACCGTGCGCTCAATGATGCATTGGAGCCGTGTGAGCTCACTATCAGAGATACATCTGGACACGATGTCATCCTGCATGGTGGGATGACCGCTTCTTCCGGAGCTGTGAGCGGGCCTGCCTATCATGTAGAGTCCGAACATAATCTTGGCGGAATACCTGAAGGAGCCATTGTTATTGCTTCTCACACCTCCCCGCTGCTGGTTTCATTAATGTCAAAAATTGCCGGAATAGTTACTGACGTAGGAAGCGTTGCAGGTCACATGTCATCTGTAGCGAGGGAGTTTCAAATTCCTACACTTGTGGGAACTAAAAACGCTACAGAGATCATTCCCAACTATGAAGTCATCACCTTGGATGCTTCCGGAAAAAAAATATACAAAGGAGTAATCCCTGCCCTTTTAAATACCACAAAAACACCGGTGAACCTGATGAAGGACAGTCCTGTCCACAAGTTAGTCAAAAAAAATCTTAAGAAAATTGTACCATTAAACCTCATTGATCCCAAAAAAGACAACTTCAATCCCAAAGCCTGTACTACTCTTCATGATATAGTCCGTTTTGCTCACGAGATGGCCATGAGAGATATGTTCAACCTTGGTGAAAATATTCAGATAGGAGAATACAGAACCGTACTTCTTGAAAGCACCCTTCCTTTTGATATCTACATTTTAGATATGGGAGGAGGCCTTGATACAAACAAAGACATCTCTCAGACTAATGTTGAACATGTCACTTCAACACCCCTGAATTCTCTTTTGAAAGGCATGTCACACAGAAATGTTCGCTGGACAGGTTCCCCTGCAGCCAACCCTGACATACAACTTACCACACCTGATGGATCTTCGCCAAAAAATAATCTGAGTAGTTCAAACTATGCGATTATTTCTGGTGAATACATGAACTTCAGTGCCAGACTGGGTTATCATTTTATTACCATAGACGCTTACTGTTCTGAATTTATCAATGATAACTATATTACTTTTTCCTTTAAAGGAGGAGCTGCTGATATAGGCAGGAGAACAAGGAGGGCAATGCTCGTATCTTTAATTCTCAAAAAAGTCGGATTCAGAATTGAACAGAAAGGGGATATGGTCAGAGCTGAAATAAAAAAATATGATCAACAAAGAATCATGAATAAAATTGACCATATTGGTCGCCTCCTGGGGTCTGTAAGACTTTTGGACATGGTCCTTACCGATAATGAAGATATTGAATGGTATGCAGAACAGTTCCTTAAAGGGAACTATACCTTTGAAAAGTTATAACTACAAACTTACCACATTAAAATCATGGATAAAAAAATTAAAGAACAAATAAAAGAACAGATAAGCAAACAGCTGCAGGATCTGACTGAAGAAATAAAAGATATGGAAGAACGAAGCCAGACCGTCAATCTTGATGAACCCATTGGGCGTCTTTCACGTATGGACTCTATTACCAACCAGGGCATTGCCCTGTCCTCACTGAACAAATCCAGGATAAGATTGACCAGACTCGAAATGGCCCTTAAAAGAATAGATGAGGATGATGAGTTTGGTTATTGTGAAAACTGCGGTGAAGATATTGCCATCAAGCGTCTTATGGCCTTGCCGGAATCCACCCTCTGCATCCACTGCGCCAAATAAATTTTACATATAATTTTAAACACTTAAACATAAAAAACTCTATGACCCAGAAACAGACCAGACTTGAACGTGAAGTCCTTAAGAGAAGAACATTCGGTATTATCAGTCACCCCGATGCGGGGAAAACCACCCTGTCTGAAAAACTTCTGCTTTTTGGAGGAGCCATTCAGATGGCCGGCTCCATTAAGGCCAAAAAAGCGGCCCGGCATGCCCGCTCCGACTGGATGAAAGTAGAACAGGAAAGGGGCATTTCAGTAACTTCATCTGTCATGAAATTCATTTATCAGGATTATGAAGTCAACCTCTTAGATACACCAGGCCACCAGGATTTTTCAGAAGATACATACCGGGTACTTACTGCTGTAGATTCAGCTCTTATGGTAATTGACAGCGTCAAAGGCGTGGAAGCCCAGACCAAAAAACTTATGCAGGTCTGCCGCATGCGCTCCACCCCCATTGTAACCTTTATTAACAAGCTTGACCGTGATGGCCGTGAACCTTTTGAGCTATTGGATGAAATTGAACAGACTCTGGGCATTCAGGCAACACCCATGACCTGGCCCATTGGAATGGGCAAAATATTTCAGGGAGTATACGATCTCAGACGTGGAGAATTGCGCTTTTTCAGTCCTGCAGACAACAAGGGGCGAAAGCCCATGGAAAACACTTCCATTAAAGATCTTTCCGATTCCAGATTAGATGAGCTTCTTGGCTCCACTGCCGCAAATGAGCTTCGTCAGGATGTGGAGCTGCTGGAGGGAGCCGGTTATCCTTTTGACAAAGATGCCTACCTTGAAGGCAAACAAACTCCGGTTTTTTTTGGAAGTGCCGTAAATAATTTTGGTGTTCAGGAGCTCCTTGACACATTCGTCCTTCTGGCTCCCCACCCCAGGCCAAGGCAGGCTGAAACCAGAGAAGTTTCACCATTTGAAGAAGACTTCTCTGGAGTTGTTTTTAAAATCCAGGCCAACATGGATCCGGCCCACCGGGACCGTATTGCTTTTATGCGGGTCTGTTCAGGCAGGTTTGAAAAGGGTATGAAAGTCAAACATCATAGAATAGGAAAAGATGTTCAGATTTCCAATGCCATTATCTTTATGGCCCAGGACCGCGAAGGAGTTGAAGAAGCCTGGCCGGGTGATATAATTGGAGTCCATAACCACGGAACAATAAAAATTGGCGATACCCTGACCACCAAAGAAGAACTAAAGTTCACAGGCATCCCTAATTT
>JBHEPK010000154.1:0-465 GCA_046260325.1 Desulfonatronovibrio sp. | reverse complement strand
GGCTGACGCAGCTGACTGAAGAAGGAGCCATCCAGCTCTTTAGACCCATATCCGGAAATGACTATATCCTCGGGGCGGTGGGAGCACTGCAGTTTGACGTAACCGCTGCCAGACTCCAGGCAGAATATGGAGTTGACGCAATATATGAGACATTGGAATATTCTACTGTGCGCTGGATTACTTCTGACAACAAGAAGGCCCTTAAAGAATACAGACAAAGACACTTCACCTCACTGGTAAAGGACATTGAAGAACATCCTGCAATGCTCTTTGCCAGCAAATGGCGGTTGGAAAGGGCTAAAGAAGAATGGCCTGATATAAACTTTCTGGAAGTAAGGGAACACTAAAGGCACAAAAGGAATCCGCTCATTCTTTTTGTGTATTTTTGTAACATTTAGTGGCAATAAATCTTGATCCGTCAAATTTTTTATTTCAAATTGGTTCTTAAACATAAGATAGGAGGAA
>JBHEPK010000153.1:0-4983 GCA_046260325.1 Desulfonatronovibrio sp. | reverse complement strand
CTGCAACCTTGAACTTTTTTTGCTCCTTGCACTTGGAATTTTTGAACAGTCTGCTGGGTAAGGACTTTTTCAACAAGCTGTTAAGGGGTTAGTTTTGTTTTTCAATATTGAAGTAAGTTTTTTTCAAATAATCACAACAACGAACTAATCAGGAGAATAATATGCGCTGGAGCAGATATTTCATTCCCACACTCAAGGAAGAGCCTGCAGAGGCTGAGGTAATAAGCCATAAACTGTTGCTCAGGGCGGGAATGATCCGCAAGCTCACATCTGGAATCTATACTTATTTGCCCACAGGATGGAAGGCCCTGCAGAAGATTTCAGCCATTGTGCGCCAGGAAATGAACCGTTTTAACGCTATTGAACTCCTTATGCCTGCGGTGCAGCCCGGTGATCTGTGGATGGAATCCCATCGCTGGGATGCTTATGGCAAAGAACTGCTGCGTTTTAAGGACAGGCATGATCGTGACTACTGCATAGGTCCCACCCATGAAGAGGTAATTACAGACCTGATCCGCGGAGAAATCAAATCATACCGTCACCTGCCCCTGAATCTTTATCAGATTCAGACCAAGTTTCGGGATGAAATAAGACCAAGATTCGGGCTCATGCGCGGTCGTGAATTTATCATGAAGGATGCCTATTCTTTTGATATTGACGATGCCGGGGCTTCAAAGAGCTATGAAGAAATGAAAATGGCTTATATAAGTATCTTCGAGAAGCTGGGACTTAAATTCAGAGCTGTAGAAGCAGATTCCGGGGCCATTGGAGGCAGTTTTTCCCATGAATTTATGGTTTTGGCAGATACAGGTGAGGATACCATTGCCACTTGTAATGACTGTGATTTTGCCGCTAATCTGGAAAAGGCGGAAGTCAAATGTGAGGGACCTGACTGTCCTGAGTGTAGCCTGCCTGCTGAAAAGGTTTCCACTCCAGGCATGCACACAGTGGAAGATGTTGCCGGGTTTCTTAATGTCGCGCCAGAAAAAATCATCAAGACCATGCTCTATAACGCAGACGGCAAACCTGTGGCCGCCCTGATCCGCGGAGACAGGGAGCTTAACGAGGTTAAACTTAAGAATATACTTAATGTTCAAAATTTGAGCATGGCCTCAAGAAAAGAAGTAGAAGACTGGAGCGGGGCAAAAGTAGGATTTGCCGGCCCGGTTGGGCTCAAGGTTGAGAAGATAGTGGCTGACCTTGAGCTGCAGTTTGATACTGACTGGGTAACCGGAGCAAATGAAGCGGACGCACACCTCAAATACGTTGATTTGAGGCGCGATGCCCAGATAAATGGCTATTATGATCTTCGAACCATTACCATTGAAGACCCATGTCCGAGATGTGCGGGCAGTATTTTTCTGACCAAAGGTATTGAGGTCGGTCATATTTTCAAGCTTGGTACCAAATACAGTCAATCCATGAAGGCCACATATCTGGATGAGAACGGTAAGGAGAAACTGATTATCATGGGTTGTTACGGTATTGGAGTCAGTAGAATTTTAGCCTCCTGCATTGAGCAGAATCATGACCAGAATGGCATAATATTTACCCCGGCCATTGCCCCTTTTGAGGTTGTGGTTATTGCCCTTAACTACAAAGATGAACAGGTCAGGGAACATGCTGATTCAGTTTATGAACAGCTTAAATCTCAGGGGGTGGATGTGCTTCTGGATGACCGGGATGAACGGCCTGGATTTAAATTCAAGGATGTGGATCTTATTGGTTCACCCGTGCAGGTCATAGTGGGAGGTAAAGGTATAAAAAATGGAATTTTTGAAGTTAAGGTCCGCCATTCTGGAGAACGTCATGAAGTTCCCATCGCTGAATTTGCCGACCGTTTTAAAGACATCAGAAATGACGTTCGCGATCATTTTGGTCTGTAATTTATGTCCCATGTCTTTTCCGTAGCTGAACTCACCTCTGCCATTAAAGAAATGGTGGAGGTGCATTTTCCCTTTATCTGGGTCAGGGGACAGGTGTCCAATCTATCCAGGCCTGGATCAGGCCATATCTATTTTACCCTGAAAGATGAACAGGCTGGCCTTCAGGTGGTCTGGTTTAAAAACTCCCAACCCTTTAGCAGGCAGAAAAACATTGATCCAGCATCTACTCTTGAGAACGGGCAGGATTTGGTCTGTGCCGGAAAGATTGGAGTTTATGCGCCAAGGGGCACTTATCAATTAATTGCTGAACTGGTCCAGGAACAGGGTCTTGGAGATTTGTTTATGGCCTTTGAAGCCCTGAAGAAAAAGCTTCAGGGCTTTGGCTATTTTGAACAGGAGCGAAAAAGACCTGTTCCTTTCTGTCCTGACCGGGTGGCTGTGGTCACTGCTCCCACAGGTGCTGTAATTCATGATTTCACGCGGGTGGCTCAGGATCTTGGACTTGGAAGTGAAATCAGGGTTTATCCCTGCCAGGTTCAGGGTGAAAAAGCGCCAGCCGAAATCGTCAGAGCAATCAGATTGGCCAATAAACATGCCTGGGCCCAGGTTATTGTCCTTATCCGGGGTGGAGGATCTCTTGAAGACTTATGGGCTTTTAATGATGAGCAGGTGGCCAGAGCAGTTTTTGAATCAAACATCCCGGTTCTGACTGGAATAGGGCATGAAACTGACACCACAATTTCTGATCTGACTGCAGACAGGAGAATGGCCACGCCGAGTCAGGCTGCGCAAAGTCTCTGGCCTCAGAGAACAGATATGGTTCAGGATCTTGATCAACTGGAAAAATCCCTTATCAAGAATTTTGAGAGTTTTATTCAGTCCAAGACAGAAAGGATAAATAATCTTTCAAAAGCCCTGGGCTGGCTGAGTCCTGGACACCGAATGCAAAGGCTGGAAGAAAGACTTGAATCCTTAAAAAAAGATCTCATAAGAAATACTAAAGATTTATGGCAGGCCAAGTCAGATAAGCTTAATGATCTTGAAGGCCGCTTAAGATCTAAGTTCGGCCATGATTACTGGGAGATTAAGCTCAAATCCCTGGACTATCTTGAGGGAAGACTTCTAACTTCATCCAGAGCCATGTTGAGGCAGGAGGAAAGTCATCTTGATATTTTAAGCCAAAGGCTTTTGGGGCTTGATCCATATGGGCCAATAAAACGCGGCTACTCACTTGTGACAATAAGCAAGAGCGGACATTTTCTGCGAAGTGTTTCAGATGTCCAGAACGGGGATGAATTAAAGATTGCGGTCATTGACGGAAAAGTCAGGGTTAGAGTGGAATAAATGCCGAAGTTTAAAATCCAGTCAGAATATACTCCTCAGGGAGACCAGATTTCAGCAATTGAGAGTCTAATTACGAATATCAGGCAGGGGGTGGACAACCAGGTTCTTCTTGGGGTTACCGGTTCAGGCAAGACCTTTACCATGGCCAATGTTATTGCGTCCCTTAACAGACCAGCTCTTGTCATGGCTCCAAACAAGACTCTTGCTGCCCAGCTTTATAACGAGTTTCGGCTGCTCTTTCCGGACAATGCTGTTGAGTATTTTGTCAGCTATTATGATTATTATCAGCCTGAAGCCTACCTTCCCCGTACAGACACCTATATTGAAAAAGACTCCTCCATTAATGATGATATTGATAAGCTCAGGCATTCTGCCACCCATGCCCTGCTCACCAGAAGTGATGTGCTTATAGTGGCTTCTGTTTCCTGCATTTATGGTTTGGGTTCACCTGAATATTACGCCAAAATGATCATTCCCATTGAAGAGGGCCAGACAATAGATATGGATGAACTAATGGGCAGACTGGTGGAAGTGCAGTATGAGCGTAATGACTATGACTTTCACAGAGGAACATTCCGGGTGCGCGGTGATGTTCTGGAGCTTATTCCAGCCTACAGGGTTGAACAGGCACTCAGAATAGAATTTTTTGGAGATACGGTTGAAGCTATTTACGAGGCAGATCCTCTTACTGGTGAGATCAAGGGCAGGTTAAAAAAAACCATTATTTATCCGGGCAGTCATTATGTTTCTGATCAGGATAATCTCAACCGGGCCATGAATGATATCCGGGAAGAACTCAGACACAGACTTGCCTGGTTTGAAAAAAATAATATGCTGGTGGAGGCTCAACGGTTGGAGCAGAAAACTCAGCTGGACCTGGAAATGATCCAGGAGATGGGCTATTGTAATGGGATTGAAAATTATTCAAGGCATCTGGATGGACGTCAAACCGGTCAGCCTCCAGCCTGTCTTCTGGATTATTTTCCTGATGATTATCTTCTTTTCATGGATGAGTCGCATATATCCGTTTCTCAGGTGGGCGGGATGTATAAAGGAGATATTTCCCGGAAAAAAACTCTTGTGGATTATGGCTTTCGTCTACTTTCAGCTTTGGACAACAGACCTTTGAGCTTTGATGAATTCTTAGAGCGCATGGGTCAGACTGTTTTTGTATCTGCAACCCCTGGAGACTGGGAAATGGAAAGATCCCATGGTGTGGTTGCTGAACAGATAATTAGACCCACAGGCCTGGTTGATCCTGAAGTGGAAGTCAGGCAAACCCAGGGACAAATGGATGATTTGCTCAATGAATGTCTCAAGAGGCAAAAAAACAATGAGCGGGTTCTCGTGACCACTTTGACCAAAAGAATGGCTGAGGATTTGACTGATTATATCCAGGAAAGAGGAGTCAAGACCAGATATCTGCATTCGGATATTGATACCTTAGAAAGGGTGGCCATAATTCAGGCTTTACGCAGTGGTGAATTTTCTGTGCTGGTGGGCATTAACCTGCTCCGGGAAGGGCTTGATATACCGGAAGTTTCCTTAGTGACCATTTTGGATGCAGATAAGGAAGGATTTCTACGTTCCACGAGGTCCATGATTCAGACTTTTGGACGGGCCTCCAGAAATGTATCCGGTCGGGTAATTATGTACGCGGACAAAATCACAGGTTCCATGCAGCGAGCCATGGAAGAAACCCGGAGAAGACGGGAAAAGCAGATCCAGCATAATAAAGAGCATAATATTGTTC
>JBHEPK010000152.1:0-5050 GCA_046260325.1 Desulfonatronovibrio sp. | reverse complement strand
GGATAACAGCCGGGTTATGTCTGTTCATAAGCTGCCGGGCAGTTTCTATTGATTCGGATTGTCTGAACAGGCGTTTTTGCCAGAGTGAATGCCATTTGCTGAAATCAGGATTTAGAAAAAATTGAGATTCAGGAAGTTGATCCAATGCAAGATCCCGGAAAGTATTGGTATAGTCTACGCGATTTTCATGCATACAATTAAAAAGTTCATTTATCAAAGAGATGTCTTGTTCTTCCCTGGTAAATAATCCCAGTTTCCCGCGCATTTCATCAAGCCAGTATTTACGAAATATTTCTGGAAAATATTTTACAGCATTACTTGCCAGCTCTATGGCATTTTTCTGGTCTGGATCAATTAAAGGAAGCAGTGTTTCAGCAAGCCTGGCCAGGTTCCACTGGGCAATATCAGGCTGATTGCCAAAGGCGTAACGGCCATGATGATCAATGGAGCTGAAAACTGTGGCTGGATCATACACATCCATGAATGCGCACGGACCGTAATCGATTGTTTCCCCGCTCAGAGCCATGTTGTCTGTATTCATGACGCCGTGGATAAAGCCTGATTTCATCCACTTTGCCATGAGAAAGGCCTGTCTATCCATGACCTTGTTAAGAAATTCAAGATATGGATTCTCAACGGTTTCTAATTCCGGATAGTGACGCTTGATGGTGTAGTCTGTTAGAGCCTTAATATCCTGAACAGATCCCTTTCTCATTAGATATTCAAAAGTACCCACGCGGATATGACTGGCAGCAACTCTAACCAGAACAGCTCCAGGCATGGGAGATTCACGAAAGACATCCTGGCCTGTACTTACGACTGCGAGACTGCGGTTAGTAGGAATTTCAAGGGCATGCATGGCCTCACTCATGATATATTCCCTGAGCATAGGACCAAGGGCCGCCCGGCCGTCACCTCCCCGTGAGAATGGAGTTTTCCCAGTTCCCTTGAGCTGGATATCAAAACGCTTTTTATCTTTTGTGATATGTTCGCCTATCAAAATTGCCCGGCCGTCGCCTAAGATGGTAAAATGTCCAAATTGATGACCTGCATAGGCCATGGCGATGGGCTGAGATTTTTCAGGCAGGGTGTTTCCTGCAAGAACAGAAATCCCGTCTTTTTCCTGCAGGGCCTCGGTATTGAGGTTCAGGGAGTCGGATAATCTTTGGTTGAACATAACCATCCGGGGCGAAGCTACCGGAACAGGATTCTGGTTCACGTACAGCAGGTCTGGCAGATGGATATAGGTGTTGTCGAAATTCCAGCATAGTTTTTTATTCATACCTGAAAGGTTAATCACGAATGGCTTTGCCTGCAAGTATGTTCTGTGTAAGGAGTTTGTGGAAAAGCATGGCGGCAGAATCTGGGTTGAAAGTGAACCGGATAAGGGCACAGAAGTCTGTTTTACCCTGCCACTGAAGCACTCTGATCAAATGTGAGTGCTTCATACAAGAATCAGAACTCGTACATATTCAGTATGATAGAGGCCCGGGTGACCTCGCCGGTGAGGATGGAGTTTTCAATTACAGGTAAAAAGCCTGCTTCCGAACCAGCCATGAGCTCTAAAGCTTTGCGTATTGAATCATCTTTGCTTACAAACGGTAAATCTCTCATCATCATGGAAGTGACAGGGTTATTCCACTGACTTTCATTACGGATTTTAGAGAGTTGATTTTTACCGACCATGCCGAGAAGTCGTCCCTGGTCAGCAATCAGGATGGCGTCCCTGCCACTTTTGTTCAAGATATCTTTTGCACTCCTTAGAGAATCTTTGGGAGAAAGGATATATTCTATATTGGTCATTGCTGTTTTGACAATGGTTTCTGAGACTTCAGTCTGCTGCAGCAAATTCAGGACCTGATCATAGATTTGGTCAACAGTTCCCTTAACAGTGGCTGACCCGGCTCCAGAATGACCGCCTCCCCCAAGTTTTCTCATAAAGGCCCCGAGATCCAGTCCTTTAGCTTTTCCTCGACCAATGATAACTGCCTTACTGGAGCTCATGGGAAAAATGCCCAAAGCTGCATCTAAACCCTTAATTTCCTTAAGTCTGTTAACTACAGACGGCAACATGCTGAAGCCTTTTCCATGGGTTTGTGCGCAAATTCCTATTTTCTGGCTTCCCAGATCGAATATCTCAGAAGAAGAGAGCATTCGGGAAAACATATCAGTATGTTTGGCATCAAGAGAACTGTCGAGATAAGATGAAACCACATTGAGGTCAGCCCCGTTCTCTAAGAGAAAGGCGGCCATGCGGGCATCTCTGTGTGTAGTTGATGGAAAAGTCAGGGAGCCGGTATCATCATAAATTCCCAGCAAAAACAGAGTCGCGTGAACAGGTGAAAAAGGGCAGTCTTTGACTTTAATCTGTTCCACAAGAAGAGTTGTGGCCGCACCCACTTCCTCCTGAATGATCTGTGCAGCATCAATCCCGGCCTGATTCATGTGGTGATCCCAGATGGTTACTCTCAGGTCTTTTTTGCTTGCCAGCTCATGTAAATTGTCCAGCCGATCCCAGTGAGATGTGTCAGTAATGATTATATGGTCAACATCTGACAAATCAGCATCTTTTGTGGATTTTAGTTTAAGTATGTCCCAGTGCACTGTCAAAAATTCCCGCACAGGCGGGGAAACCTGACGTGGAATCAGGCGCACAGCTTCAGGGTAAATGAATGCTGCTGCGACCATTGATGCCAGTGCATCAAAATCAGTGTTGTTATGGGTTGTGACTATGATCATAAGAGACCTTCTGTGCAGTTTATTGATAAATTAGTTGTAATTGTTGACCATAATTTCAATCTTAGAACCAATCCGTCTGATAAGTATTGAATTTTATCTGTTTCCAAAAACCTTGCGTAAGATATCAGTGGTCCTTTGAGCAGGGTTGTTTCTAATCTCTGCTTCTTCTTCAGCGAGATAGTCAAAGATGGCCATAAGGGAATAGTCAACAACATGGTTAGTCAAATCAGCATTCACATCAGGAACAAAGGGAATATTTTTGTAATCCCCCATCATATTGTCATAAGTGCGCACAGCACCGGATTCAGACAGGCTTTCTTGAACAATGGGAGAGAATTCTTTTTCAAGGGGCTGTGACATTTTGTCCTGAAAATATCTTGTAGCTGCATCATCAGGACCCTGCAGGATATTCCGGGCATCAGTAAGTGTCATCTGGGAGATGGCATCAAAAAATAGATCTTTGGCTTTGGGGGTTGCCTTTTCTGCAGCCCTGTTCATGCGGAGTTCAAGATCTGTAAGCATCTGTCCAAGACCGGCTTTTTCCAACACAGGCTGAATTTTTTTCAGACTGCGAGGTAATGGGATATGAGCCCTTGGGTTTTCATAATATCCGTTTTTCCGGCCAAGATGGCTGATCACATTTTCGCTCCCCATCCGCAGAGCTTCTTTTAGTCCCAGGATGATTTCCGACTGGGGAAGACCGGTCTCTTGTGCAGTTTCATTTTGTCCACCATTGAGTGCGTCAAGGCCACGTTGTAACCAATTGCCCTCAGCAGGGGAAACAAAACAAACAACTATAAATAAAGATATGGCTAAGTGCAGATATTTTTTCATGATAACTCCTCTGATTTTACTATTCTGTTTGGTATTTGCCCATGCAGGACAATTAACAGCCTATTGGAAAATTGATATTTCAGTCTTGATTGAATGTACACCCCCTTCCTGAAATATTTAATGCAGGTCGGCAGGAACAGATTTGGTTGATATCTGATTCTTTTAATAGTAACGGTCTTAATTCCGGATGTAACGGGCAATAATATATAAAATCCTTTTTGAGGTGATTATGCGTTTTTTAAAATTAATGATTCTGACCCTTATAGTGTTTGTCTTTACCATGTCTTTATCCTGGGCACAGCAGTATCCGGTAACCCCAGTGGACAATAACGGTCAGAAATGGCGTATAGGTTATCTGGAAGGCGGGATGTATCCCGACTATCAGATTATTTTTTTCAGAACAGTGGAAGGTCTTATGGAACTTGGCTGGATTGAGCCCATGGACCTGCCGGAAAAATATAATCCTGATCATGAGGAGGCCTGGAAGTGGCTGGCTGAAAATGTTCAGTCAGACTATGTGGATTTTGTCAAAGACGCATTTTATACATCGGAATTTGAGGCTGACCTGCGGGTGCAGACCAAAAGAGAACTAATTGACCGGCTTAAGAATCAAAACGATCTGGATCTTATTATGGCCATGGGGACATGGGCTGGCCAGGATCTGGCCAATGATGAACATTCTACCCCTACGGTGGTCGCCTCTACCAGTGATCCTCTGGGATCAGGAATAATAAAAAGCGCTGAAGATTCTGGATACGACCATTTACACGCCAAAATAGAGCCTGACAGATACATGCGCCAGTTGCGTCTGTTCCATGATATTACCGGTTTCAGGACCATGGGTTTAGTCTTTGAGGACAGCCCGGAAGGCCGGACCTTTGCTGCTGTGGCTGATGCCGAAAAAGTGGCCAGGGAGCGCGGGTTTGAACTGAAAACATGCCATGCCCGAAACAGCGATGTTACTTTAGAGCAGGCCTCCTTAGAAGCTCAGGCATGTTACGCAGAGCTGGCACCCCAGGTAGAGGCCATGTATATCACTGTTCACCGGGGAGAAAATCTGTCCAATCTACCCAATCTGCTTGAGCCGCTCCTTGAGAATGAAGTGGCTACTTTTGCCATGCCTGGATCAGAGTTTGTAAAACACGGTGCCCTGCTGAGCATAGCCCATGCTGATTTTGCCTATGTTGGCTTTTTCCATGCCGAGACAATCGCCAGGATATTAAATGGAGCCAAGCCCGGAAGCCTCGAGCAAAGATGGGCTGCTCCACCCAAAATCGCCATCAATTTGAGAACAGCTGAGACCATAGGATTTAACCCACCCTTTGATGTTCTGGCCGCAGCTGATGAAATCTATGACAATATAGCCCCGGTAAGTGTGGATTGATCAGTTTGTAGACTGAGAAGCGTCCCACCCGGGCGGACCGGGATCAAACCTGCAAGTAACTTTAAATTACCTCAGCGCGAGAGAGATTGCCGC
>JBHEPK010000151.1:0-5050 GCA_046260325.1 Desulfonatronovibrio sp. | reverse complement strand
CGCTATCAACTGATTGTTTTCTATTCGGATATTTCGGACTGATCCCAGAATATGTCTGGTGCTGTCTCGTTGGTGGCTGTCGAGCAAGGGAACTTGACCGGAATCTGGAAGAGTTGCCCCGGACATCAGCAAAACCTCATCAACGAAGTCAAAAAGGTCTGCATCAAATACGGTAGCCGGAATTTCTGTTGCAATGACTGCTTCAACGGTCCTGTTGGAATCGTCAAAAGTAGTTGGTTGCCAGTTTCGGACTGTTAGTTGCTGTTTCATGCCTGCAAGATAAAAGACATAAAACAGTTAATCCAGTATGCTATGCGCTGTCGTGCTTGCTGTGCGTAATAAATCCAGTATCCAGAGAAAACTTCTGTATTTGTTTGTCCAGAAACTTGTCCACACTGGAATCAACTATACGAAGAGAAGCGCCTATTTTGAGCGCTGAAAGTTCGCCGTCATGGACTAAATAATAAACTTTCCTCTTAGATACACTTAATCTGTCAGCAACTTGATCTGGTCTTAATAGCTTCATAATGTGTTTTCCCCATTTTGAGTGCGTCAACTATTGTTCTGTAGTCTGCCCCTTGGCAGTTTTCACATAACGGTGAATACGCTGGCCAGGGTTCGTTTGAATCAACTCCCAGGTCGGCCAGGTCATCAACCCCGATATATATTTTCTTAATGCCGTGGATCTGACCACCACACAAAAGACAACTTTGCTTAAGTAAGTCGCTGGTGGACTGGTCAATTTTACTGTGTTCGGTCTGGTCAGTGATCATCATTTCTTTTTCTTCCTCCATGCTTTCTTCTGCTTGCGCTGTCGTCCAGGTTTCTCAATAAACAAGTTTACATTGTCAACTTGATTCTTTGCCATTAGATTTCCTCCAATATGTTCCAAGCTACCTTACAGAACTTGAATCTACTGCGGACGACCCAGGCGCGACTCTCTGTCAGACAGTGGCTCTTAAATCGCATCACCTTTTCTTTTTATGAGCCATTTTGACACACATTTTACCTAACAAAAAAGTATGTTTTGCAGGGACTTCATGTGCCTGCCCGCCTCCGCAAGATATACTTCCCCAGGAGTACCTTTAGTGACACTAAAGCCTTTCAACTTGTGTTCGCATAACCTGACAGTTCCTTGTTTTGTCCGGTCGGTGCTGGTCCACAAATGTTCAACCGTTAAACATTTTATGTTTTCACCTCGCAGGCGCGTGCGTGATGGTCCACCTCAAACCTTTTTCAAGTCCACCCAATTAATGACCACCTCAACAAAATACTTACACTGCTCGCCCGGCCTCTTCGGTACTTGTCTCTTCCTGCACCTGTTAGCGGCGTGTCGGTAATTTTGGCAGGATTTACATATTGTCATTGTTCCCCCCTAAACTGTTAACACTTAGTTATAATGTAATGTACTGTTAACAGTTTCTATTGCTTCATCAGACAACTTGAAAGCTGTCCACTGTCTTTGGCCGTAAACTATTTGACCAAACCCTCTTCCCTCCAGAGACTTAAAAGCCCTGGACACGCTCACCCTTTGCTTGCTCGTGTCTGCTCCAGTAAAGTTCCAGCAACCAGCTCTGACAGGATATTTTTTTGTATACTCGGCCGTTGTTATTGAATCATCAGAGAAAGCCAATAAATTTCCAAACTTCTCCGCTCTCTTCTCCCAATCTGATTTCACCCCATAGTATTCATTTATAACCCGTGCCATGAACAAGCACCCAATCATTACATAACTCAAATCTTCAAAAGACTTTAAATAACCAGCGCTGTATTCGTCCGGCTCCTGGCTCGCCCTTACCAGTATCCACTTTTGAAGTTTTGAAAGTTTAGATATATTCATATTATCCCCTTAATCTGACAGTAGCCAATTTTGAAAGGTTAACCCTCAAACCTTCTGATAAACATTGCTTCCCTAACGAAGTCGTGAACAATCCTGGACTCAACCCGGCCCAGCTCCGTAAGGTCCAGAACCGTACGGATGATTCCCTGCTCTGTGCGGATATTGGTTTTCGGTATTCGTTCATTTTCGCCCAGGATATAAAGGCTGTCGTGGTCAATATATATTCTTGATTCAGGATGGTGGATAAGGTCGCCTATTGGTTCAAAATTATATTCTTTCATAGCTTATGCTCCCTTAATAAAAGCTTAACTACAAATTAACTACACGTTAGCTACAAATTAGCTACATTCCCGTACAAAATCCTTAACTACAAAACTACAAAACCCTATATGGGTTTGTAGTGTAGTTAGGATTGTTTTTGTCTTGTAGTTAAGAAAAGCTTGTGGTTGCTTGAAATTGTGCTGTTTCATTGTGTGAATCCCTGACTACAAACTACAGTTAGCTACAAAGTTAAAATGTAGTTAAGGCTTGCCGTTTAAATCTGTGAAGTCGAGCATCTCTTCTTCAGGATCACATGGAACCCAGATCCCTCTGCCATGCCCTTTTTTAATAAGATTCTCATCCGAAAGAATAGATCTAATTCTATACATACTCTGGGCTTGGCCCTTTTCTGTCTGGTTGCTGCCGATGATCTCTTCCTCAACACAAGCTTGCCTCCATTCAGCAAGGCTTGGAACATGTGATTTACAAAGTTCCTTGAGAACTCCCAGGGCTTCAGCTTCCTTTTTCCCTGGTCCTGAGTATTCTTCCAGATTCACATCTGCTTTATTGAGCATTCCATAATTATCTCTTCTCAACCACACCGGAACATATGCATCAGGGGGAAGATAATTTCCCTTAGTCCCTACCAGCTGCACATGCCTGAACCGTTCTTCCTTATCTTTGATCTTGGCTTTCTTGGCTTCCTTGCTGGTCATGGTCCGCATAACGAACTCTGTCCTGACTGCATCTGTGATAGCACCGCCACCCCTGGAATTATGGCTTGATAACTCTTCACTGGACAGGCTGCCCTTTGTGGCATGTGTGACCAACATTGTGGCTGCACCTGTCTGAACTCCAAGATCATCTGCCATTTTCCCCAGCAGTCTTTGATTCCCCTGATCCATTTCATCACCTTCTGTAAGTCCCAGGGCAGGATCCAGACCAACAAACGCCACATCCCCGAAGGACTTGATCTTGTTTACAAGGGAGTTGAAAAGGGGAGATTTCACCAGAGTTTGATTCCTGGACTTCATCAGCAACCGAACATCACGCCCGGCCAAGGGGAAGGGAATAATACTTTTATAAAGTGTCTGCTTCTGTTCAAGGGATAGATTCAAGGAAAGGCATAAGCTGTGGATTGTTCTGTGCAGATCATCT
Organism: Desulfonatronovibrio sp.; assembly: GCA_046260325.1. Taxonomy (GTDB): domain Bacteria; phylum Desulfobacterota; class Desulfovibrionia; order Desulfovibrionales; family Desulfonatronovibrionaceae; genus Desulfonatronovibrio. The sequence goes on along the minus strand of JBHEPK010000151.1, from coordinate 1,791 downwards.
GCTGTATCTTCTGTGAGGACAAGAACCGACCTTCCAACCATTGCTGGGGTCCAGTCCCAGGGAAGCCCACCAAGAGCTGTTCCTGCTGCTAAGTGATAGAGTAGTCTGGTCTTGGAAGATCCACCCACACCAGAGACAAGTCCACCTCTCCCTGCCAATATGCGATCCTGGATAAACCAAGTAATGGGAGCTGGCTCAACATCTAATAAGGAAAGCAGATCAATCGGAGTATCCCATGCACCTTCATCAACCGGGGCCTCTGGTTTTTCCTGCTGCTGTGAGCTTGCTATAATACTGAGGATTGTTTTTTTAAGATATTCGTGTCTGTTCCATTTTTCCCGGACTATAGAAGATTTTCTCATCAACTCTTCTATTGCAACCGGGTCTGGTCCTAAATGCTTGAAGCATAACGAAGCCAGCGCATAATCCATTTCCGATGCAGAAGGATATTTTTTTCCTTGTCCCACATCATTCTCTTTTGCTTCACCAGAGAATATATATTGCAGATTCGGATCATCCAGAGCTGTTGTGAACCTGAATTCCTTTTCATCATCAGGAACCGGATCTATATCCAGATCATCTGCATTAACTTCCTTTAACTGTGGATAGATAGCTTGTGCATCCAATCCTTCAAGATATGGATCATCAATGCAGAACCCCTCTTCAGGATCATCAAAAGTATGTTCCACACGATATTCACCACCAACCTTGCCACCAATAAAATAGCTCTGGGATACAACAAATGATTCACTTGCTACGTTACCACCCAGGAGGCCATTTATCCGGCCCAGGAACCTTCTTCTGTCGTAGGGATCACACTTGTCTTTGAACGGTCCGAAGATCCGAAGCTTGTGGAAGTGGGGAGTATGGGAGAAGCTTGTGGCAACCAAACATCTGATATTGTTATCCTCAAGTCTCTTGAGAACTTCATCAAACTTTAGCTGCCCATTGTCCAAGTCTGCCTCCCACCCAGAACAATACTCCACATTCGCATTGTAACGAAGGCAACCCTTTTTTGTGGGAGTGCTGCCGAACTTGGCAAACTTTATAAGTGGGGATTTTTCCTTCTCGACCTGGGGGGGAAGTGTCTTAATCCAATGGAAAAACTGATCCCAGGAAACAAACGATTCATTCTTTCTGCTCCCGTTGGTATCTTCCCAGTAAGTTAAGATTAGGTCTTGACAATCTTCTGTATCAGAACCAGAATACACTAATCCCATTGAGCTGTGCCCGCTCGATTTTTTAGAAGGCTGTTCTTCCCAGGAACGGCCTTCTGTCATTGAATCCATTTTCATGGTAACCTCTTAAAAAGTTTTTTAGTTATGGGGCAAATAAGCCCTTCAATCCTTCCATAATTGCACCTCCGCTACTTTTGATTAAAGATTAAATTCCATACTCTCGCCGCCGCTACCACTATCAGCGCCGAAAGTTTCCCGTAAATTTCTGTCTGGGCAAATATTAGCCCAGCGCATCACAATTGCCAAACTAAAAAAGTCGTCAAGAATACAAACGGGAACAACCTATTTAATTTATTGTCAAAATCCCTGAATTAATCTAATTTTAAACAACCTATCTGCCCAGGATCAAAATAATTTCTTCCACCAGCGTTTACTCTCGATCCGGTCCAGGCGTTTCTCTATATGGTCAAGTCTGGCCATGATATAGTTCAAGTCATCTGTTGGCAGTGATTTCTGCGCCTGATTCAGCCCTTGAATTGCTTTCGTGAACTCCACCATCAAATCCTTAACTGTGGCCTGTTCTGAGCGTTCTATGGCCCGTGGTGGTCTATGG
>JBHEPK010000150.1:2809-5087 GCA_046260325.1 Desulfonatronovibrio sp. | reverse complement strand
CAACGAAGGGGATAAAATTTATTGTAAATGCTGACCCCGTGACGTCATTTTCTGGAAGAGCGGGGGATGCTGTATTTCTTGAGAAGACTGTAAAGCCTGGGTTTGCTCAGACCTGAACGGCTCATTGCCTGGCTGATATTATGATCACAAACTTCAATCAGGTTCTGCAGATACTGCTTTTCGTATTTGGCCTGACTCATAGCGCAAAAAGTCTTCCAGTCCTGGTCAAGCATTTCTTTTCCCGGATCTCCGGGATTATCCTGTATTTCTGTTTCGGGCAGCCCGATATCTGAATTTTTTGAATGCTTGAGAAATTTAACATGCAGATCGCGGGGCAGATGGCAAGGATAAAGCACTCTTGCCTGGGGCGCGGACGCTGACAAAGCCTTGAGGGTGTTAACCAGCTCCCTCACGTTGCCAGGCCAGGAATAAGCGGAAAAAAGATCAATAAGATCAGGGGAGGCACTCGTGCCTTTACTTCCTGATTGTCTTGCGATTTCTTTTAGATGATAACGCACAAGATCTTCAATATCGTCCAGTCTTTTTCTTAGCGGAGGGATATTAATAGTCACGGTCTGAATCCGGAACAAAAGATCTTCCCGGAATTCACCGTTTTCGGCCATGGCGTGGAGATCCCGGTTACTGGCGCACACAAGGCGGAAATCGCTCACAGATTCATGGGACTGGCCCAGAGGACGATAAGTTTGACTCTCCAGAACCCGCAGAAAACTTTTCTGCAAAGATAAAGGCAGTTCGCTGACCTCATCCAGAAACAGGATTCCTTTATTGGCCTGATAGATCAGGCCCGGCTTATCTGAAGTCGCTCCGGTAAAGGCCCCTTTTCTGTATCCAAACAGTTCGCTTCCAGCTATGGTTTCGGTCATGGAGGCGCAGTCCACCACCACCAGGGCCTGATCCTTGCGCGGACTGTTGGCGTGCAGGGCCCTGGAAAAGACCTCCTTGCCAGTGCCTGTTTCACCTGTGAACAGCACTTCAGCCTGGCTCCTGGCCGCCTTTGCTGTTTCTTCCAAGCAATACATTAGGCCCTGGCTGGAACCTACAATTCCTTCGCGCCTGACCGGGGAAAGAGCCAGACGTTTACTGCGGTATTCCAGGGCTCTCTGACAGGCATGCTTCATTTCCAGATGGCTGCTTGTCTTTTTAATAAAATCCCACGCACCTTCATGTATAGCCTTTTCAGCGTTTTCTTCATCCAGGCTTCCCGTGATTACAATGATTTCCGGAGAATTGGGCAGGGCTTTGAGATGCGGCAGAATATCCATGCCGCTTCCTTCTGGAAATTGAAGGTCCAGAAAAACAACATCCATATCCCGGTTTTGGGCGATCCTGAGCCCCTGGGACAGAGTTGTCGCCGAGAAAATGCGGGAGCCCTTCACGGCCAGGGCATCTGAAAGCCCCAGGGTGAACAGCTCATCATCATCGATAATTAATATGTTGGTCATGGGTAAATTTTATGTGTTAAGATTTATGTAGAGCTGTCGGGATCATCCTTACTCCCTGCAGGCAGTGTAAAATGGAATATTGTTCCTTTACCAGGTGTGCTTTCAGCACAGATCTCCCCACGCTGTTTTGCAATATACTCTTTACACAAAAGAAGCCCCAGTCCGGTGCCTTTTTCTCCGCAGGTGCCTTTTCTTGAAGACATCTCATGAGGAAGAAACAGTTTGTCAAGGGCATCGCGGTCCATGCCCACTCCTTCATCCGCAACAGATATCCGGATATTGCAACCTTCCCGCGCAGCGGACACAACTACCCTTCTCTCCTCGGGAGAAAACTTCACGGCGTTGGAAAACAGATTTCGAAACACCAGTTTAAGCATGGACTTATCCGCGAAAACATCAAGACCTTCAGGTATTTTGTTTTCAAAAACAATATTTTTGTTCGCCGCACAAAAATGGATGAGCTGAATATTTTCTTTTACCACTTCTGACAGGCAGCACATAACAGGATCATATTCTGCAGCGTCGCGTTTAAGCACTGACCATTCAAGCAAATTTTCCAGCAGGCTGTATAGATTTTCCGCTGAATGCTTCATCTGCAAAGACAGGTTCTGAATCTCCTCCAGGCTGAATTTTTCAATTTTTTCATCCATCAGCCTGATAAAAGATAAAAACCCGATAAAAGGAGATTTAAGATCATGGGCAATTATGGAAAAGAACTTATCTCTTTCAGTCAGGGCTTCCTCGAGCTGGCTGTTGATCCGTACGATCTTTTCTTCAGCTTCAACCCAGTCTGTAATATCCGGACTGCTGCCCAC
>JBHEPK010000150.1:313-2771 GCA_046260325.1 Desulfonatronovibrio sp. | reverse complement strand
TCTTTCCTTAAGGGCCCTTTCAAGCTGGACATTTGTCTGACTGACCTTTTCCTCGGCCTTTTTTCTCTTATCTATGTCTTTTATGACCACTTTGCAGCAAATGGAATCATCCACATTCTGGATTGCTGTAGCTTCCAGAAAGGCCCAGAATACTGTTCCGTCAGTCCTGGTCAGGCGCAGTTCACATGATTTGCGAAGGCCTATGCTGCGAGACTTGAAAAGTTCCTTGCGGTGCAGATAATAAGCATGCTCATCCTCTTTACAGACAAATCTGCTGAATCTCTGTCTTATCAGCTTGCCCCGGAAAATACCCAGCATATCAGCGGCAGCCAGGTTGGCCTCAAGTATCAGCCCTTTCACGCTGATCAGGAGGTAGCCCACCGGCATCTGATCATACAGCTCAAAATAGCGCTCAAGGGAAACTTCCAGCTTTTCCCGGGCTGAACTCAGGGCCTGATTCTGCAGATCCAGTTCTACCTGATGCACATGCAGCTCATGGAACATGCGCTGAATTTCTTCAGCAGACATATTCCTGATATCCTGCAATGATAAATATAGCAATTGAAAAAAATATAAAGCTCGCAATCCTGAATATCCATCTCAGAATCCTTCTCTTTCAGCAAAAGCAAGTTCCGCGTACAAAGGCAAATGATCCGATACCATCCTGGTTTCAAAATCTCTGGGTACAGTGATCCTGGCAGGTGACAAGTGGTGGGAAACAAATATATGATCAATTCTCAGGACTGGAAACCAGGAAATAAACGTGGCCCTGGGATAGCGCCTGGCCGGGTTTATGGTTTGTATGTCGCAGAGCCGATCCGCAATTGTCTTGTAGACAAAGGAGCCTGGTCCTGCGTTAAAATCACCGCATAAAACCACCGGTTCTTTAGAATCGGTAGAGTTTTGAATCCACTTATTTTGTGCCAGGGCGTTGGCCTGGAGTTTCCGGTCTCCGGCTCGAAGGCTTAAATGGGTGTTTAAGATTTTTACAGAGCCAAAAGGGGTCTTAACTCGGGCCATGATCAGTCCGCGCTTTTCTATTGGTCTAACAGCGGGCATGGCAGGCAGATGGGTGCAGACCACATCGAGAATAGGAAATCGGCTCATGACGGCCAACCCGTAATGTTCATCAAAGTTTTTTTTGAGAGCAAAAAAATGATAGGTCATGTCCAGCTGTTCAGCAAGATAGGCAGCCTGATGGATATAGTTGGAGCGTTTCTGATGCACGTCCACTTCCTGAAGGGTGATGATATCCGCTTGAAGACGGGACAGGGTGGCCGCGGTCCTGACTGCGTTGCATTTTCTGTCCATATTCAGGCAGGAATGAATATTGTAGTTCAGCAATTTTATTGTGTTCATGTTCAGAGGGTTATTTTTAGTCATTTGTATGGGGTATGCCAAGGTGCTTCATTGCCAGATGTCTGAGATCAAGACCGCGAAGATATGGTTTTTCTGAACTTAGACCATCCGGAAGCAGTATCACTGCGCGGGTTTCTTCTTTGCCGGGTCCTCCGTGAGCTCCGCTCTGAACATCGAAGGACAGAGGCGGCTCTGCCGGATCCCACCCTGAAATAACCATATCGCCAGCATCAGGGTGACGGCAGACTCTGCCCAGATCTTCAGAGACCTGCCAGAGGAATGGATGATCTTTACCCAGTACTTTTTCGGGCTGACTTTCCAGGTCAAAGGTTCCGTGCTGATTCATGGCTTTGATAATGTTGTTGTTCCGGAAAAGCACAAGGGGGATATGGACTTCCTGGACCAGGGCAACGGCAAAATCATCTATCAAATTCGGGGTAAAGGGTTCCGGAAGATAGATATGACCCAATGGCCCCATGGTGGTAATTTTTAATGACTCGGGTGAAGAAAGAGCGGGATTATTTTTCCAGGAATAAAAGGCCTGATGTATGACATCTTTAACGTTGGCTCCATACAGAGTATCATAGTCAGTAACCGCTTCCTGACCGTGATCAGAAAAAACAACGATGCGGTATTCTCTGCAATCGGAGCGGGAGGCAGTTGCGCAAATATCTTTAATAGTATCATCAATGCCTTTTAGGCTCCAATGTGCAAACCTGGAGTTGGGACCTCTGCGGTGCGACTGTTCATCATAGGCCAGAAAATTCGCGCATATAATGGGAACTCCCCTGTTAACATCCATTTTGATCCTGAACCGGACCAGTTCTCTTAGTAGAATGCAGACAATTACGCGTGAAGGGATAAAGATCAGTTCTTTGAAGAATTTTTTGCCGCGCGCAATGCCCCGGAAAAAATCCATGATTGCCAGAAAAAATTCAATGAGGCTTACCGTTAGAATACGGAATAGTTTGCCAATATGCAGAATCAAAATGAGCATGAACTTGAATGGATTTACAGTCCGGGCAATGGATTTAAGGCCCATGGTCTGTGAACTGTAGCGGGCTTCTTGGGCTCCTCCGGAAAAAAGCGTGCTGTAGGC
>JBHEPK010000150.1:0-303 GCA_046260325.1 Desulfonatronovibrio sp. | reverse complement strand
CTGGGGGTAAAATGATATATGATGTTCTTTGTTTTCCCTGGAAATAAATTCAAATGCAGGCACACAGGTCCTTACTCCGTAAAAAATTTCTCCCTGAACAGCAGGAGTAGTGGAGGGCATGCCGGAGTAAAACGGCTTTACAGTGTAATTGCCCTGCTTGATCTGTTTTCGCAGAAAAGGCAGCCTTTTTGCTTTGAGGGCTTTATGAAACTGTTTGTAAGAAAGGCCGTCGACCTGAATAAGGATCAGTCCTGAACCTGGTTGGGAGTTTTCACAAATCGGCAGGTTTAATAATCTTACAAC
>JBHEPK010000015.1:16408-24530 GCA_046260325.1 Desulfonatronovibrio sp. | reverse complement strand
ATTGTCAAGAAACAAGTAGAAAGATAATTTTATCCTAAAACCTGCATTCCGGCTGTTTTCTTCCAGGATGGTGCAGAGTCATGACTATCTGCCAGAGCTGGATATTTCTGGCCCTGAATGCCCCGGCGCAGGAAAGCAGGTAATATTCCCACATGCGTTTAAAACGCTGGTCGTATTTTTTGTTTTTTTTGTTCAACCCGGGCCATGCTTTTTGAAAATTGTCATTCCAGGCCATAAGGGTCTTGTCATAGTGGGGGCCCAGGTTATGCACGTCCTCGATAATAAAAAGACTTCCCGGATGGAAACTGATTCGCGGATTATTTCAATTGATCACATGCTTTGGTTTGTCCGGGATCATCGCGTTGTAGACAGCGATATGCCTTTTTTGAACGGGACGCGGGGATAGCTTTTTCAGCAAGGTATTCCAAATGGTCTCCAATCGCCTGGAGCCAATCTCCTGAAAAACCCAACAGAGTTTCTCCAGCTCGGATGTCGGTAGCATCTCTGCAACCATAACAACTAAAACCATAGTTCAACCGTTTTTCCAAAAATGGAATAAGAGTGGAATCAACGCAAGCAGCCTGCAGCACAGCGGTGTTTCCCGTCACTCGCTTTCCGCCCCTGGCATGCATATAAGACAGGACTATCCACATCAGTTTCTCCACTTCATCTTCAACAATAACAACATCCGGCGAAAAATCACAGGACTCCAGCGCCATAAGGTGTAATCCCTTCACTGTGCCCTGTGCAAGGCTGGGCATGTTTTGAAACATGGTCTGTCCAGTTTCGGTATTGGACACAATACCGAAGCCAACAAGACCTTTGCCGGTTTTGAGAGGTTCTGGAAGCGGTTTAAACCCAAAGGCGGCAGCTGCCGCGGGACACGCAATGCCCTCGGCGTCAAGCCATACGGAATGCCCATGTCTGGCTTTCATCACGGCCTGACAATACCTGTGATGGGTTAATTGCTCTGCTGATGAATGATCTTTAGATTGGTCTTCATGTTTGACCAGTTTAATTCCTACCGGTGATCCTGAAAGCTCCAGAATGGAGATCATTTTCGAACCAATTTCTTTTACCTGTGATGGTTTCATTTGCATATTCATCCTTTGACTCTTTTGTTAAATAAAGATTTCATCGACAAAATTTATAGTTGTTTTTTTGGGGCAAACAGCATCCGTAAGTTCTCTGCTCCCTTCAATTCCCTGGCAATCCACGGTGAGATGACAGTCTTTGAGGAATGAGAATCAATAATTTCTTGTAGATAGGAAAGTTCATCCATGCCTTTGGCAAGAAGACCGGGATCCCGAGTTCCGGAAACAGAAAAGCAGCGGTTAACGATCCAGGCGTAAGGCTTGATACCTGCCCGCAATAAATCATCCTGTAAAATAGAGGCTTCATGGGTAGGCGTGGCTTCCGGTAAAGCGATAATAAGCACCTTGGTGAATTCCTGATCTCTGACTCTGGGCAGGAGTTCCTTAACAGCTTCGGGCAGCTCATCCACAGATTTTGCTACCTCTCTGTGGTAGGATTGGGTTGCGTCTAAAAGCAGTAAAGTATGTCCTGTCGGTGCGGTATCCAAAACCACAAAACCATTTTCACCTTTGGCAACGGTTAGGGCAAACGACTGAAAAACTGCGATTTCCTCTATGCAGGGGGAACGCATCTCTTCTTCAAGAAGAGCCATATCATCGGCGGACAATATCTCCTGGTTTTTTTTAAGAACATTGGCCACATAGCGCTGGGTTTCCGTTTTGGGATCAATCCGTTCCACTGTAAGGTTGGGAAGATCTTCATCAATGGTTTGGGTCACATGGGCAGCCGGATCCGTAGTCGACAATGTAACTGTATGCCCCCGCTGAGCCAGCTCTGCGGCAATAGCCGCAGCCATGGTGGTTTTACCTACTCCTCCCTTGCCCATGGTCATTATGACGCCCTTGCCCTGTTCTTCCAGTTCATTCATAAGTTCCGGCCAGTCTGATACTTCACGCGACAGGATACTTAGCTTCTGCTGCAGGCCTGGTAACGTTTCCTGGTTCTGAACCACTGATTTGTTTTGATATATATTTCGCAAAGCAGCCACTCCCATAACTCCTGTAGAACGAAGACTTACCCGGGTGGTCGGCAATTTCTTCAGTTCTTCAGGCATGGAGCCTATAGCCTTGGCTGATTTTTTGGTAAAGGCTTTAGCTATTGGATCATCTGTGACCGAGACGAAAACTCCATTGATGATCAAATGCTGGTTCTTCAGTCCCAGCGCGCTTAATTCACTGCTTGTACGGCTCGCCTCCAGAAAAGACATATCCTCGGGCCTGGAAACCAGAACAAGCAAAGTTCTGACAGGATCTTGCAGGGCTGCAACCACCCCCTCAAACATTATTTTCTGATCTTTAAGCCCAGCAATAGGGCCAAGACAAGAACTGCCGGTCTGATTTGTGGCAATGAAATCATTCCAGGCCGAAGGCAGACTGAGAAGGCGCAGGGTATGTCCAGTAGGGGCTGTGTCCAGAACAATATGATCATAGTCGCGCATGGCGACATCATCACCCAGCAGCTTTGAGAATTCATTGAACCCGGCGATCTCCACCGTACATGCACCGGACAACTGCTCTTCCATCTGGGTAACGGCAGCTTCGGGAAGCACTCCGCGATAAGGTCCGACCAGCCGCTCTTTGTACTCACCGGCTGCCTGAATGGGATCAATGTTAAGAGCATACAGCCCTGGAACATTGATCACTGGAGTGGGACTGGAAAAAAGTGTTGTTTCCAAAACTTCATCCAGGTTTGAAGCGGGATCTGTACTGATCAAAAGGACTTGTTTGCCTTGCTCGGCCAATCCCAGAGCAGTGGCACAGGCCATGGATGTTTTTCCCACGCCGCCTTTACCTGTAAAAAACAAATATCGTGTCGCTTTTTTAATAAAATTATCCATCAGCAACTCTCTCCTTTTCCACAGCATTGAACGTTTTCAAGAAGCGCCGAATCCGGGAACAGATCATTATTATTTGTAATTTTCAATGCCTTAAACAATTCATCCCTGGAAGGATAACGCCCCTGAATCCACAAGTCATCATTGATAAAAATAAAGGGCAGGCGTTTTTCTCCATCATCTTCAAGCAACTTTTTTACCTTTGCATTGTCCACAAATGCCTGTGGCTCCTGCCCCAGGTTATATCGTTCAACACACACATCTTGCTGGGAGGAAATAAAGTTCAAAGTCCCGGCAAATTGAGCAAGAACCGGATCAACACTGGGACCACAAACTCCGGACGTACAACACATGGCAGGATCATATATTTTCAATACAACAGGTTCTCTCTTCAGGGTGTTTTCTGATTGATTTTCTATTTGATTTTCCTGCGGCACAGCTGCCAATAATTCCTTTACAGCCTCACTACTGAATCTTTTCATAGCAGACATGGCTCCCCTTTCAACCATGTGGCCGATATCAACTGCCTGGTTGATCTCATCCTTGGTAACACCAAGTTCAATGGCCGTCTGAATGTGATGTTCGAGACACGGCTGGCAATGAGCGCCAATTGATGCGCCGATGGCTATCAGTTCCTTAATATTTTCTGTTATCACTTTATCCTTCATTTCAGTCACGAGATTCCTCCTATTGTTAATAAAATTGAAGTGCCGGGCAAACCCCCGGACCATATTAAGAAATAACTTACCTACATAGATATTTAGCTAAAGAACTAAATATCTATGTAGCTATTGTTCTGATGTCAAGCTATTAAAACATTTTCATAGAATCTTTGAAAAACCTTAATATTCAATAACGATCTGGGGAAGATAGATGGGCGAATACCTATAAACAGAAAGCATCGTCCGCATGGGCATTTGCGAAAAATTGGAAATTTGAGTCGAATAAGCATTTCCTAACAAACAGGCAAAAGAGTAGAAGATTATCAACCAGCTTCAAATTTAATTCCTATGCAAGGTATGGCTGCATGAACTCAAACTTCGGATTTTCCGTGAAGACTTAGTTGATATTTTGAAGCGCAAAGTTGGCCGCCTTTCAAAAAAAAGCTGTCAAAAAAAAGCTTGAAAGTATCATTCAGTTCCAATAATAAGGATATGTTATGAGCCACGATCACAGTCATGAAACAATGAACTATAATCGCGCCTTTGCCTTAGGCGTTGGCCTGAATGTTCTTCTGGTAATTGCCGGAATTGGGTTCGGGCTGCTTGCCGGTTCTCTTGCCCTGATAGCGGACGCAGGCCATACTTTAAGCGATGTTATCAGTTTGTTGCTGGCCTGGGGGGCAACATGGCTTGCAGCTACGGCAGCAACAAAGAAAAGGACGTATGGTCTGCGCAAGGCAACCGTCATGGCTTCCCTGGCCAGCGCCATACTTCTGCTTGTCGCCCTGGGCATTATTGTCTGGGAAGCTGTGGGGCGTTTTTTGGATCCCAGGCCAGTGGAAGGCGGAGTTGTTATTGTGGTGTCGGTTATTGGGGTAATCATCAATGCGATAGCTGCCTCTCTTTTTTTCAAGGGGCAAAAGAATGACCTGAACATCAGGGGAGCATTTCTTCATATGGCAGCTGACGCCGGAATATCCGCGGGAGTTGTTGTGGCCGGTATACTTATCCTGACCACAGGATGGCTGTGGATCGACCCCTTAATCAGCCTGATCATTGTGGTGGTGGTGTTCGTCGCTACCTGGAGGCTGCTTAAGGATTCTATGGACTACGCTCTGGACGCAGTTCCGTCAGACATAGATATCTCAGGAGTCCAGGAGTATCTGTTAAGTCATGACCGGGTGAGTGGTCTCCATGACCTTCATGTATGGCCCCTTAGTACCACTGAAGTCGCCCTGACTGCACACATTATGGTGGATGATGATACAATAGACAATGCTTTCTTAAGTGGACTTCAGCAACACCTGCACGACCATTTCAGAATCGGGCATGCCACAATTCAGGTTGAGACTTCCCAGAGTGAAAATCAGTGTCTGCTGGGCAATGTATCGTGCACTAAAAAATCCTGACATTAAATAAATGGTGAACAGATACTATTTCTTTGTCTTAACAGCTTGTTGAAAAGTCCTTACCCAGCAGTCTGTAAACCCATCTTTAAAACACAAATTAGTCTCAGGGCTTAACCGCCGTAATCTCTGCTGAAACCACATAATCCTCAATATTGCTTCCGGGCATCCAGTCACGAATAAATGACCTGCTTTCCGGTTTGGGAGTTATCCTGATGTCCTTGAAACCGATTTGCCGCAGGATGAGCTCAAGGGTTTGTATTGAAGACGCGCCTGCTACGCAACCGGAATAAAACGCAGGATCATTTTTTATTTCATCGGACAATTGAGTTGTGGCAACAACATCGGAAATTGCCAGCCGTCCGCCAGGCTTTAAAACACGAAAGGATTCACCCAGCACCTTTGCTTTTTCAGGGGAAAGATTGATCACGCAATTTGATATGATAACGTCAACGATTCCATCGGCCACGGGAAGGTTTTCCATCTCTCCCAAACGAAAATCAACATTTTCAAAGCTGGATTTGTCCGCGTTTTCCCTGGACTTGGAAATCATCTCCGGGGTCATATCAACACCTATTACCCTGCCCTTTTCTCCAACAGCCCTTGCTGCCAGGAAACAGTCGAATCCTCCACCGCTGCCAAGATCCAGTACAGTCTCTCCAGGCTTCAAAGATGCAATAGCCTGTGGATTACCGCATCCAAGTCCCATATTGGCTCCACCGGGAACAGCGCTTACTTCTTCGTCAGAATACCCCATGACCATGGAGATATCCTCAGCTGTTGCCTGACTGGACGCTCCACAGCAGGACTTTGAAGCACACCCGCAGCCGGCCCTGTCTGAAACAGCCACTTCCGCGTAATTCTTTCGCACAGCGCCCCGGATCTGATCACTTTTTTTATTGCTCAATTCTTCATTCATTCTTCACGTCTCCTGTTTTATTCGCTTTTTGCCCCTGGAATTTTTGAACAGCCTGCTGGGTAAGGACTGTTCAACAAGCTGTTATATTACTTAAGCCGCGACAAGCAGCTTATAGGCATAAGAATACCGTATTGACCCCAGAATCAAAAAAATATGATGAGCTACATTTTCCATTTGACATATAGCGACCTTATATATAAGTATTATTTATATGCAACACGCTTACATGCAGGGAGAAAACATGTCAACCGATCAATACCTGAATACCAAATATTGGAATGGCTTACTGAAAATCGGGTTATCCCGTTTCTTTATCCTCAGGGTCCTGAACCAGAATCCGAGCCACGGATATGCCATTGCCAGACAGATTGCCGATTTTACAAATGGCTGCTGCTCTCCGTCTGAGGCCGCAATATATCCTGTTCTCAAAGACTTTGTTCAGGGAGAATATGTTTCCTGTCACAAGGAAGAGTTCTCCGGACGGATACGTAAAGTTTACACTTTGACCGATAAAGGCAAAAAAGCCTACCAGGTAGCCATAGAGGCATGGAGTGAAACAACTGCCGCCTTAATCAAGGCTCACAAGGATGAACATCCGAACAAAAAATTCGAAAACAATAATGAACGAGGAGTGTGCTGATGAGCACTGTTATTGAAACCGGGCAATTCTTTTTATTTCTTTTTGGAGAACTGGTGCTGCTGTTTGTGGGCATATCTTTTCTGGTAGGCCTTTTGTTGGAATATATCCCTCCAGAGACAATGAAACGGGTTCTCGGGCAGGGCAGACACCCTGTTCTGGCCAACAGCCTGGGGGCAGGCTTTGGAGCGCTCACCCCATTCTGTTCTTGCTCGACCATACCCATTCTTCTGGGCTTGATAAAGGGTGGTGCCCCTTTTGGAGCCTCAATGTCATTTCTTATAGCGTCTCCTTTGCTCAATCCGATCATTCTGATACTGATTCTAAGCCTGATGGGCTTGAAAACAACTATCATTTATTTTGCAGTGATTTTTCCTGTGGCGGTACTTGCCGGCTCTTGCTGGCAAGGCATGGGGTTGGCCGCGGATGTAAAAAACGTCAGAATTGTCAGTGATGGTTCATCAGAATGTGAGTGCAGCATTGCTCACAATACGACCGGGGCACGGTTCAGAAAAGCGCTTAATGGAGCCTTAGCCATTTTTAGGCAGGTACTGCCCTGGCTGGTCCTTGGCTCAGCCATTGGAGCCTTGATTTACGGATTCATTCCCCAGGAGTGGATAGTCAAGCTGGCAGGAGAGCACAATCCCCTGGCTATTCCCGTAGCCGCCATCATCGGAATACCCATGTATATCAGGACCGAAACCATTCTACCCATCAGCAGTGTTCTTCTGGATCAAGGCATGGGCATGGGGGCGGTCATGGCCCTGATCATTGGTGGAGCAGGTGCCAGCATTCCCGAAGTCAGCCTGCTCAATGCCATATTCAAAAAGAGGCTGGTCTTAGTATTTGTCCTGACCATTCTACTGGTTGCAGTGCTGACCGGTTCAATATTCGCAATTGTTTAACTATCAAGGAGAAGTCATGTCCAGAGAAGAAAAAAAAGGATTATTTTCCAGGCTGTTTGGTTTAGAAAAGTCAGGTTGCTGCAATACCCGGATTGAGGAGATCCCGGAAAATGACAACGGCCAAGGCGATAAAGACCAACCCCAGAACAAAAACTTAAAAAAAGATCTCAAAGAAGAGGATTCGTAATTTTGATCTTTAAAATGTTTCACGAAAACAAGAATAAGGTTCAGAAAGAAAACCAGGGCATAATATTGCGGGTATCCGACAATAACAAAAACATGGATATTTTTAAAATCGACTTTCAAAATATCCAGGCTATTTTAAACATATGATTTCAAAATGGCTGACCATTGCATCAGACAAGAGCTGCCTGTACATCGGACACCGCATAGCTGAAAACTGCTTCAATCCCCGTAAACCCCGGCCAGGATTTCAATGGGATGTGCCTGGGCAAAAGGCAGGGTCTGCATGAACTGCAGCCTGTAAGTAAGAAATTCTGCAATTTCAGTACGCTTCTAATCAACATGGATATTTTTAAACTTGACTTTCAAAATATCCAGGCTATTCTTAAACCATGTTTTCAAGATGGCTAAAAATTCCTTCAGACAAAAGCTGCCTGCTCATTGGACACCGACGATCAGGCAAGACAACCCTTCTCAGGGA
>JBHEPK010000015.1:12704-16282 GCA_046260325.1 Desulfonatronovibrio sp. | reverse complement strand
CTGACCTCAAGTACTCCACCCTGGATGATCTGGATTATCTTGACTGGGCCCAGCAAGATCCCAAAGGATTTGTCCAGAACCTTGGGGAATCAGGGATCATTGACGAAATTCAGCGCGTCCCCAAACTGACCATCGCAGTCAAACATGCCATAGACCAGAGAAACGCAAAAATTTTCATGACAGGCTCCAGCACAATAGGCCTGTTGGATACAGCAGCAGACACCATGGCGGGAAGAATCGATATCCTTTCACTTCCTGCTCTGTGCTGGGGCGAAGATCTAAGTACACCAACCCATGAAATTTTCAAGGAAAAAGCAAATCCTGTTCAACTCAGGCAGGGCAAAAGATTGCTTGATAAAACCATGATTTTCGGCGGTTTCCCAGAAATAGTTGAGCAAAAAACTGAGGAGCTGAAAGAAAAGATACTGATCCGCTACAAAAATACCTATTTCACAAGAGATCTCATGCAGCTCTCCAACCTTGAAAACCTTGAAGGTCTACTGGGTATTTTTCATAACCTGGTCCGCTCTATAGGTTCACATCTCGAAGTGTCCAATTTTGCCAGAGAATCAGGGGTCAGCCATCCAACAGCAAAAAAGTACCTCAATGCACTGAATCAGGCCCAGTTAACCTTTCAGCTCAGGGGATATCATTTCGGTCCTGCAAAGCGTTTCATTAAAGCAACCAAAACATATTTCGCAGACAATGGCATCATCTACAGCCTGAACAACAGAACAGAACAAGGAGCCCTCCTGGAGAACTTTGTAATTTCCGAACTGGAAAAACGCCGCAAACTCGGGCACCTCCCCACAGATGAATTCTACTACTACAAAAGTGCGTCAGGGCATGAAATAGACCTGGTTTTTGAAACCAGGAACTCTTTGTATGCCATTGAGATCAAGTCTTCCAGACATCCCGGCAGAAGCGATATTACCAACCTGATGAGTTTTATGCCGAAAAAGGATCTCAAGGTAAAACGATTTCTGTTTTACCTTGGAGATGAATATAAAACCGTGGAAGATGTCCGGCTTATCCCCGTGGCAGCATTGTTTTGCGGTCGATGACATCAGGTCCGCAAACATAAATTTGAGTCAGGGTGATGGATCAAATACGCAGCAGCAAGACTGCTTCAATCCCCGTAAACCCCGGCCAGGATTTCAATGGGATGTGCCTGGACAAAAGGCAGGGCCTGCCTGAACTGCAGCCTGCAACTCAGGCATTCTGTCACCAGAATGTCCGGCCGCATGGCCTTGATCTTTTCCATCAAAGGCCTGCCCATTTCTAAGGATTTGTGATGAAATTCTTTTTTACAGCCCATTATTCCGGCCATGCCGCAGCAAAGATATGATCCTTCTATAACCTGCACCTCAAGGCCTGGGACTTGCTTCAGAAGATCAGCATAGGGCAGACCCATATTCTGCTCCCGGGTATGACATGGAGGATAATAGGCAACCTTTTTGTTCAGTCTGGAAAATCCGGCATCCAATTTCCCGGATCGAAACAACCCAAGCAGATATTGCCCAAGGTCAAAAGTCTTTTCAGCAACTTCAATCCTCTTTAAAGGGTTAAGATGAGAAAATACTCCGTCGTCCTTGAGAATGCCGGAATACATGGACCGGTGAACACGCCTGTGTTTGATCTGCTCCGGCTTTGAAGCGCTGTCTTCCACCGGAACCAGCATATAGGTTTCATCCCCTCCCACTGATTCCTGATACTCAGGCGAGTAACAGGCTTTTTCCCCGAGCAGTTTTTTAAACATGTATCCACAGGTAGGACAGGAACAGACAATATCATACCCGCTCTTTATACAATCATTCATCTGCTCCAGATTATATCCCGCGAGTTCACCGGCAAAAGCGCTGTCTCCTTCAAGCATGGGAGGCATGGAACAGCACTTCTGGGGCGGATAATAAACTTCAACCTGGTTTTTCTGCAGAAAACCGACAGCCGCCCTGGCCACCTCAGGGAAAAAATATCTGAATGTACATCCGGAAAACAAGGCGACTCTGGCCTTGCCTGAATGATCATCAGGATGCTTTTGACAAAGGCCTGTTTTTTCGGCCCATGAGGGGAAATCATGTACTGATGCTTCAGGCAGCATCCTGTCTCTGTGTACGCCGGCAAGTTCCTTAACAACTCCAGAGCCTAACCTGCTTCTGACCAGCAGATTCCCAAGACCATGAAAAGAACTCAAATACCTTGATACCTTTTCAACATCCTGAATCAGCCTAATCCTCAAAGGCATTCCGTCACGTCTTACAAAACCGCTTTTGGCCTTAAGGACCCTTGCCCTGATATCCGGACAGGGACATAGCCCGCAGAAATTACACAGCTCAACCAGCCCCCTCAAATCCTTTGAATCAGCGAGAAAAGATCCATCCCTTTCCCGGTCAAAAATTTCGTATAGCCTGGGGAAGAACGGGCAGACATCCGTCATCGTATCCCTGCACTGTTCGCAGTCAGCGCATTGATCCACAACAGACCGGATTGTTTTTTCGGGTGTTTTTTCCATTCTAAACAGTTAGAATTTATTTTAGAAGATGCTGATTTTATTAATCATATCAAGCAATATAAAGGGCCGCAGCAAAACGAGCTTAAGCTGTTGTTTTTTGTCTTAACGTTGAACGTGGAACGTTGAACCTTGAACTCTCAATATCCATTGATAGTTAGTTGTTCACATTGACAACTATAGATTAAATTTTTCCACCATGGACTCAAGCCTTTCCGACAGCTCATGCAGCTCTTGAGAACTCAGACGAATCTTTTCGCTGGAATTGTTCATTTCTTCAGCATTGCTGCTCACATCTAAAACGTCTCTTGCCACATCTCCAGCCACAGTGGAACTCTGGGCCACGTTTTCATTGACCTCCTGAATGCCTGTAGCGGCCTGGCCCACGTTTTCCGCGATATCCCTGGTGGTCACGCTCTGTTCTTCAACAGCCGCGGCAATGGTTGCGATAATGGAATCAATATCATTGATAATCTGACTGATCTCCTGGATCTCAGTCACGGTCATTCCTGTTGCGTCCTGAATCCCTTTAATCTTTTCCTTGATCTCATCAGTAGCCCTGGCAGTCTGCTGGGCCAGTTCCTTGATTTCATTGGCCACAACCGCGAAACCCTTGCCTGCCTCTCCTGCTCTGGCAGCTTCTATGGTGGCGTTAAGAGCCAAAAGATTAGTCTGAGAGGATATGGCCATGATAGCCTCGGTAACCTTGCTGATTTCTGAAGCGGCGCGGCCCAGTTCATCAACTCGCACTGAGCTTTCCCTGGCCTTCTTCACAGCGTTGTTGGTAATTTCCTTGGCTTTTTCAGAATTCTGGGCGATTTCCGAAATGGTCGCGCTCATCTCCTCGGAGGCGGTGGCCACTGTATTTACATTGGTGGCTGCCTGCTCCATGGCCGCGGCTACGGAACTCATATTCGCGCTCATTTCCTCGGATGCCGCCGCAACAGAGCTGACTTTTTCTAACGTTCCCTTGGATCTGGAAGCCATATCCCGGGAAATCTGCTCAAGCTCGGTGGAAGAAGAACTCAGCGTTCCAACGCCGCCGCTGATATCTTTAAACACACTGCCC
>JBHEPK010000015.1:0-12694 GCA_046260325.1 Desulfonatronovibrio sp. | reverse complement strand
GCCCAGGCTTTGCACCATTTTATTCAAAGCATCAGCCAGAGCACCCACTTCATCCTTTCTGCTGCTTTTGATTTTTTGCGAAAAATCACCTTTAGACATCCTACCAGCCAACGCAATTGCCTGATTTAAAGAAATAATTATCCTTCTCACGAATAATATGGCCAGAACAGCCAATACCAGCGCGGACAATGCCCCTATAGACACGGTCATATTTCTGATCCTGGTAATGGGCTGGTACAGTTCATCTGTAGTCTGGTCCAGCACGATTCCCCATTTCAAGCCTTCCTCACGCATCAGATTGGGCATAAGCATGGTCAAGCCCCATTTCTCGCTGCCGTCCCCGCTTAAAAAATAATCTCCGGGATTATTCTTATTAAACTCAACCGGATCACGCACTATAGAATAATGGGCCATATCATAACCAATCCTGGACCTGTCATGATGTCCGATAAGAACACCATCCTTATCAAAAAGAGTAACCCTTCCGGTTTTACCAAAGGTTATGGACTCAAACAAACTGACAACTTTTTCCATCGGCAGCTGGGCTCCAAGGTAACCGAGCACTTGTCCTGAATTAACATCTTTAATGGTCCGCAGATAAACTATATACCTTTTGAAATTTGCGCCTTGAGCTGGATTGACACCTATAATTCTGTCACCTTCCTCTGCTTTCTTTTGCCATGACGTGTGCAGATCAGCAGTTGATTGACCGGGTTGAAGCATCGGCGTCCCATAAGAGGACAGTTTTTTCCCGTCATTAGATACAAAAGCAAAGTAACTGAAATCAGAAAAATTTTGAGCGTATACCTCCATCCTTTCAGACTGAGCCTGACCGTCCCCGCCCTGAAACACCCGGCTGTTGGACAGGACATTTACTTCCTTGCTGCGCTCCAGAATATAAGACTCAATGGAAGCTACAGCAGCCTCCCCAGTAGTAGTCAACGAATCCTGTAGAATATTCTGGATATGATTTTTGGTATACAAGTATACTGAAGTACCGGTAATACCAAGAGGCAGAAGCACTCCGGCCAAAACAATAATTAAAAACTTTTTTTTGATACTCATACTCTGCCCTGCCTGGTTAAATTGTAGATAAAAACAACATGTTTTATCTCAAAGTGATCAGAAAAACATTCGATGTCAACAAAGAATATTTAGGGTTACAAGTGTTAAGCGCCCCACCCGGGCGCACCCTGGACAGATAAACATAAAGCCCTGACCATAAATGATCAGGGCTTTATCACTATATTTCTTTCACCTACTCAAAATTACACCTTTTCTAACCTGACCTGGCTCTGATAGAACACGGCACTTCCTCCGACAGTGTCGCTGAGGGTCGTATTCCCCAGGAACGGATCAACCCGCATGGCTGCATTGGCGTGGAAACCCCTGCCTCTACGCTCATCTGCCTGCACTGTCCGGCCGTTGATGGTTATAGGCGAAGCTCCGTATGCCCAGTGTCCGTGTCCAAGGGAAAAGGCTATGGTTCCCGGCCTGATGCCCTGAATAATCTTAACCTTTCCAATCATGGGCAGCTTCCTGCCGAAGCCCAGATCCCAGATGCCTTCGGTATTGGTTGGAGAGACCACCCTGACTTTATCTCCTGGTTTAAGCCCCATCCTCTGGGCGTCCTGGGCTGCTATTTCCATAAAGTTCTCAGGATATACGGCCATGAGCCAGTAATTGCTGGCACCAGTCCTGGTTTTAGTCTGAGCAATATGTTTATAGGTAATCAAGGTCAGATCATATCCGTCGGCGCGGTCATTAATGAACTTTCCAGTGCAGTCCCTTGGACCGTCGATGAACCTGGGATGGCCAACGTACGGCTCTCCGGTTTGAGAATGAATGGTATTAACCATGTATTCGAAATACATACCCACCATTTTTCCGTACTTATTGGTTTTCTGTTGATTCTGATACGCGTCAAAGTATGACTGAAACCTGCCGCCTCTGCTCAAAATATAGACCACTCGTGGCCAGAGCTTACTGCCCACCACGCTTTCCCACCTTCTGGCATTGAACACTGAATCAGGAAGGTGTCGTCTGGACTCTTCAAATATTTTGATCTCCTCAACGCTGGCCTCAGGGACCATGTCTGATCCGTCGGCTGCATCTCCAAAGGCCACATTGGCCACCATCCGCAGGTACAGATCTTCCTCGCGGTTCATATGCAGGCCGGGTCCAAAAGCGTCTTCTCCAAAACCATCCAGATCCATCTTTTCGGCAAAGGCCATGAGAGTTGATTCCAGATTAAGAGGCATCTCCTCACCGAACACATGGACGCTTTCAGTCAAAGGAGCAGCTACAGGCTGTCGGATGGGAAAGACTTTTGGAGTAACCGAAGGGTGTGCCCCGGGAAATTCCCAGCGCTCCAGATAAGTGGTGTCTGGAAAGATATAATCAGCATACATTGAGGTTTCACCAACCACTATGTCCGAAGCGATGATCAGGGGGATCTTTTTGGAATCCATCATGATCTCGCTCACTTTATGTCCTGAAGGCAAGGCATAGTTTGGCGCTGCCATATAGAGAAATAAAGCCTTGATCTGATATGGATACATATCCCCCATGCTGGGAATGACCTCCTGATAAATATCAGAGCAGAAGGGATACCAGGTCCGCTTGGCCGGATAACCTTCAAACAGAGTTGTCTTACTGTACTCTGCACTGTGCCTTACGCAATTCACTCCCCATTTCACAGGCGCATTCTTATTCCGTTCATTGACCTGAAACGGCTTGCCTGGACGACCTCCTGAACGATCATACTGGGTATACGAAGAAGAACCTCCCTGCCAGTCATGATTGCCGATGAGCACATTGACCGTCATCCACAAGAGTACGTTGTAGAACCCATTGGTATGCTGGGACACTCCACGGTGCATGTCCACCACGGATTTTTTACCATGACTGGTAAATTCCTTGGCCAGATCTTCAATGTCACTCCTGTTCACCCCGGCAATAGACGCCCACTGATCTGGATTCTTGACATCCGCCTCCTCCCTGATGATCTGAAGAACGCTTTTAACCTTGATATTGTTGATAGTTGTATCCACGTAAAGATCGCCCTCAACAGGCTGGTTTTCGGAATTGGGATCAAAGGGAGTAGCCCTGCCCATGGAATAGGTCACAAAAGGATCAAACTCCCACTGACCTCCTCCTTTTTTTGATCTGGTTTCAGTTGGCAGGCCAATATCGCTGGCCCTTAAAAAGGATCCGGGCTGTCCGTTTTCAATCTTGACCAGCCAGCAGGCCTGAGTCCAGGTAGGCTCGTTATCCATTCTGGCAGCGGCCTTGTTGGCGTTTTGCAGATATTTAAAATCAATGCGACCGTTAGCGAGCATCCATTGAATCATAGCCATGGCAACTGCACCTACTCCGTTTGATTCCACTGGCAGCCATTTCCAGGCTCTGGAGGCCACCTTGGAACACCTGGGATCGATCACAGCAATCTTCAGCCTGCCGTCAACAGTTCCCTCAGTGACTTTTTGTGTACGTAGAGGAGGTCCATAATTGGCTTCAAAGGGATTGGCCCCCACAAAAATGATGAACTCGGCATTGCCGGTGTCAGCCTGCCAGTAGAATTTTTTACCTCCAGCCCATTCCCCTTCTATAAATTGCTCACTCATGGCCTTACAGGTAAAATATAAAGATCCCTGACATACGGTAGTGTGTCCGTGATAATTAACCGAACCGCAGGACTGCCTGAAAAAATCCTTCATCAGGTCGCCCCGGCCGTTCTTGACCCTTCCCCAGTTCAGACATAACTGGTTGTTTTTTGGCCCCAGGTCAGGATGGTCAGGATCAATAAGATAATGCAGGTTGTCCTTGTGTCTCTCCTTGAACTCGTCAAGGCTCATTTCTCCCCTGGCCACCTGAGCTGAATCCGAAGCCATGGTCCTGGACAATTCCCTGTCACGCAGGACCACAATATCGTTGAGCCCATCCACATGTCCTTCTCCAAACAAATCACCACCGTTCACCACCTCATCAACTGCCTGCTCAAAGGGGATGACCTCCCACTTGTTTTCTCCGCGTTTGCCGGTTCTTTTCAATACCTTAACCAAGCGATAAGGGTCATACAGGGTCTGAATCCCGGCATGCCCCTTGGGACACAGGGAACCTTCAACGGTTGCGGCATCCTGGATGGGAGTTTCATAGGGAATCTGAGGGGTCATAGTCCAGGGACTATAGGGATTACCATCGATTTTTTCCAGGCGTCCATCTCTGAACTTGACCTTAATCCCGCAATTGGTATTGCACTGCTGACAGACTGAATAAAGCTGGTTTTCCGGCAAATGATGAACATAAGCCCGGTTAATCAGGCTGTCAGCCGTTGCCTCAGATTCAGGCAAATTGGCCAGAAGATGATTCACCGCCCCGGAAGCTGCCAGAGTCCCTCCGAGAAGAGCCGAATTTTTTATAAAAGTTCTCCTGTTCATATTTTCAAGTATCTTATTGACTTTCTTTTTATTGCTTTGCATGTGCATCACCTCCGTTCTGCTGGGCTAATGGGAGAAATCTAGTCCCGAGCAGGAATAGTATCAGACCCGAGGATATAATGAATATACTGACCATCCATTCATTGAGATTGGGAACATAATCAGTCCTGAGCCGAGAATGAAAAAAAGTTTGATCCAGGCCTTCCAGCTTATATACGGCCAGGTCAGGCAGGACGAAGTTATAGCGGACCGCGATAAAGGTTATAAAGATAAGAAAACAAGACCATATCACTGCCTTTACATTGTCTCTTTTAAAAGTAAGCAAAAACAGAGGAATCAAACTGCCTATCAGGATATGCACAATCCAGAATACCCACCAGTGCGGCCCGGCAATTATCAGGTTCATGCTGGTCACTACTGCTTCACTTCCTTCCTGATATCCTACGAAAAATTGCATGGCTTCCAGGAGCAGATAAACCGCCAACAGAAAAAGCACAGCCTTTCCCAAACTGAGACACAGCTGATCTGCATAACAAACACGATCTTCATTCAATGTACTCTTCTTACTGAACACGTAAGTCAGAAATGTGATCAATGCGCCTCCTGAAAGCAGGGCGGCCACAATAAACAAGAGCGGAGTCATGGCACTGTTCCAGATTGGGCGGTTCAATAGAATAGCGAAAAATGCCCCGTTTGCTCCATAAAAAATAAGCCCAACCGGAAGACTGATTTTGGCTAACCGGTGAATCCACTTATGATCTTTGTCCCTCATGTCCGATGTATAATCCGTAGCCCCTCCTGTCATAATTTTATAAACCCATTTGGGTCCGTTATGGTCCGGATCATTAATCCATCTGATCAATGGTTCTCTGATTAGAAACCAGGTTTTTAAGGCATAGATAAGGAGCATGGCATTAAAGAGCACAAACATCCAGGTCAAGAGAGAAGAAAAGCTGGGACTCAGGAAAAACTGGTAAAAGGATCTGTGAAACTGCCCAAGATCAAGAACAATGAACTGCACTTCACAGAACAGGGCCACAAGAACAACAAAAGCGGACAAAGGGCCTATACTTTCAAACTGCTTCATTCCCAGGACATATACCATTATATTGACCAGAAAGGCTCCCGCGGACAGCCCCAGAAAAAACAAATAAAAAGCCACCCATAACCCCCAGGGAATGTAGGAACCCAGGTTGGTGGGATACAGGCCAAACAGGAGACGTTCGTACATGCCGTAGACTCCGAAAATAAGACCCGCCAGTCCCAGGATTAGCAGCGGAGTAAAAAATTTGTAGCGCATAAAACCTCCCTTATGGAGTGATTGTTGTTATCTCAGATAATAAACCGCAGGTCTGGTAGCCAGCTCTTCCTTAAGAATAAAAAGTCTTGGAGAGCCCAGAAGTTCAGAAACCAGACTGGTCCTGTTGTTTCGATCCCCGAAAAAAGTTGCCCGGCCAATGCATGTAGTCACGCAGGCAGGAAGCATTCCTTCAGCCAGCCTGTGCTTGCAGAAATGACATTTTCTGGCATTTCCAATGGGTGAACTCCGTCCTCTTTCCGGCCATTGATCACCATATTCTGCAGCAGGATAACGTTCGTAGCCATCTGCACACTCTTCCCTCCCCACAATACTTCCCTCACTTTGCGGCAATCCTTTGGTATACCACTCTCCGAAATCCGAAGTCCTGGCGGCGTAAGGACAGGCTACGAGGCAATACCTGCACCCTATGCATCTTTTGTAATTCATAACGGTCACGCCCTGGGCGTCCTTATAGGTAGCCTTTACCGGACAGACCTTGACACACGGCGGGTTCTGACAGTGCAGGCATGGCCTGGGAACAAACCTCCTTCTCACATTGGGATAGGTTCCTATTTCCTCTTCAATGACCGGCCTGTAAACAACACCGGGGGGCAATTTGTTTTCGGCAACACAAGCCACTGTACAGGCGTGACAACCCACACATTTAGCCAGATCAATGACCATGGACCACCTGATCCGACTCCGATCCCCTGCCAGGGCTTGCCTGAGCTCGCGCTGCATTCGGACCAGATAATCCTCTTGAGGCAGTATTCTTGCCATGCCAACCTCCTTTAAATGTAATAAACTCTTACTTCCAAAACATTAATTTTCACATATAAACCTATATCAGTCATCCAGCAGACTCTTAAGGCAATAAGCCAGCTCCTCTTCGTCCAAAGGTTTAGAAATTACTCCAAAAAGGCTTGAGCGAAAAGAATCTTTCAGATGAGGATGATATCGGCTTGAAGAAATGCCAAATATCCAGGATTGAGGATTATCCCTTTTCAATGAGGATATAAAAGAATTATTTATTTCCGGCAGATCAAGATCAACAATTATTAGCTTTAAAACTCTCATACACGCACTACTCTGGCATTCTTTAATTGACCCATAAAAAACCACATCAGATCTCATGTTGATTATCAACTCTGAAATATCTGCTTGCTCATGAGGCTCTGCAATAATCAAAATCCCTTTAGTCATCACCACCCGCGCATTTTATGCTTTGAAGTTGTTTCCAGCACGTTAAAAAATAATTCAATTTAAGCAATTAGCATTCCATGCCTGCAAGCAGTTGCAATTTTATATATAAATTATACGCTTTAAATAAATCATCAGCAATAGTACCTTAAGCTGCGGTAACTGGTCACTATAAATACTGATCATCCCCCTCCGTCGTTCGTTGGCTTGACCGGGGAATCCATGTCCGTCTGACCTGAAGACAAAAATGAATTTCCGGGCTCAATAACCAGGACCTGATCCGGGATATTAGCATGAATGAAGAAAAAATCAGGCTGCGTTCAGGCAGTATGAGTGTCCAATTTCAAAACACATAAACTGGCTTTGTTTATTTGTCTTTGCTAAACAAATACTTACGGTGACCACATATGATACGAAATTTTCCAGCAAGCATGGATTACAACTTCAATTTTACGCTTCTGGCCAAATTCAGCGCTGTAAGACTCTCCTTGGATTCAAGTCCTCAATAAATTCATCCTGTTTACATTTGCCTGGTTTTCACCCAACCTTAATTTTGGAATAATCTTCAAAACCAAAAAAATTATGTATTAAAACTACTTAATGGCTGATGAAAGATGCACTCATAACTACCAAAAAAACAGACCACACCGGTATGCTAATTGCAAAGTTATTAACATAAACATTTACTCTATGCGGTCATCCGTAACTATTTGCCATATAATATTGTTAGCTACTAAAATGTGAGGCACATCTTAAATTCATATTTTGCCATTGACAAAATTTTTGACCGTCCTCGATTCCGCCCTGAAAACTATGCTTAAAAACAATTGCCGATAACAACTTATGGGAGGAGACATGAAAAAAATTGTAATTCTTGGAGCTGGAACCGGTGGCACCATGATGGCCAATCGACTTTGCGATTCATTAAAACATGACATTGACGAAAACAAGATATCCATAACCATTGTTGATGAAACCAGAGAACATATTTATCAGCCGGGACTTTTATTTATTCCCTTCGGCATCTATAAGACAAAGGCAGATCTGATCAAGCCCAGGGAGGTATTTCTGCCCAGGGACGCTGAATTTATTGTTTCCAGAATTCAGAAGGTTGACCCTGAGAAGAAGAAAGTAATCCTGGAAAAGGGCATCCTGGAATACGATATACTGATAATCGCGTCGGGGTCCCGCATTGTACCAGAAGAAAATGAAGGACTCTTAGGTTCCAACTGGCAGAAAACCGTTTTCGACTTTTACACCATTGATGGTGCATTTAAGCTTCACAGGGCTCTGCGCAGTTTTTCCGGAGGGACCATTGTCATCAATATTGCTGAAATGCCCATAAAATGTCCGGTTGCCCCTCCGGAAATCACCCTTCTTACAGACTGGTATCTCAAAGAAAGAGGATTACGCCACAAAACCGAAATCATCTTTACAACACCCCTGAGCGGTCCATTCACCAAACCCAAGGCTGCTCAGAAACTTACCCAGGTATTTGAAAAAAGAAACATCAAGATTGATCCTGAATTCGCCTATTGCGATCTCAATAATGAAAACCGCACACTTATTTCATGCGATGGCAGGGAACATAAATTCGACCTGCTTATTTCCATACCCACCATGATGGGGGCGCAATTCATTGAAGATTCAGGGCTGGGAGATGAACTGGGCTGGATTCCCACTGACAACCACACCCTGCAGAGCAAGGAATTCAAAGACATCTATATTATCGGTGATGCCACCAATGTTCCAACTTCCAAAGCAGGATCAGTGGCCCACTTTGAAAGCGAGATCCTTGTAGAAAACATTCTGCGCCATCTGGATGGTCTGGAACCTCTGCCCAAATATGATGGTCACTCAAACTGTTTTATAGAATCAGGATACGACAAGTGCATGCTCTTTGATTTCAACTACAAGGTTGAACCCCTCCCGGGAAAGTTTCCGATACCGGGCATTGGTCCATTCACCCTGCTGGGGGAAAGCAAAATGAACCACTACGGCAAGATGATGTTTCGCTGGGCCTACTGGCATCTGCTCCTCAGGGGCAAAGATCTGCCCGTATCACCTCTCATGAGCATGGCTGGAAAAGAAGTAGATTAAGCACAGGAGCAGGATAATGGACAAAGAACTTAATATAAGCGCTCTGGAACAGAAAATTGATCAGATCCTAACTATCTCTGAAGATTTCAAACTCAAGCAGGAGAGTGTCCAGGATCTGGCCAGGGATTTAAATTACGTTAGCAATTCAGTCATTTTTTCCCTTCAGGAAGAATTGGAACTGGAAAATGTGAAAATAGATGGCCGGGATCTGAGGGAACTAATGATTCTGCTCATGAAGAACATCAACAACCTGAATCAGGCCTTAAGACAAATGGACGCTTTAACCGACCTGGGCAAGGAAACCGGACAGGTCATAAAAAGTCTGCTCTTGGACTTTACCGACAAAGCAGCCATGCTTGAAGAAAAAGGATACTTCAAGATTTCCGGCCAGGTTATGGCTGTAATGGATAAATTCATGGAAAATCTGCCTGATGACACCATGCGCAAAATGGAAAATGCCGCGCCCAAACTGGCGGAAATATCTTCTGAGCTGAGTGATGAAAAAATGATTAACCAGCTTGCCAAAATGATTAAAATGCGAAAAATGATCATACCGGCCATCATCGTTGCTTGGGCTGTACCCGTGGGTCTCCTGGTAATCAATTTGTTTGTATAAAGCTGGATTAGACACCCTGTTAAAAAGCGGATTCTTAACCCGAATCGGAAGGATCTTTGATTTCATGCTTTTTCAGCTTGGCATACAAGGTGCTGCGCCCGATTCCCAGACGCTCGGCTGTCATTTTCTTATTCCAGGAGCAGGCTTCTAAGGCTTCAAGAAGCAGAGTTTTTTCCTGTTCATTTATGGTTTTACCCTTGCTTTGAGACTTTTTCTTTTCCCTGAGCCTTTCAGGCAGTACGTCCGGAGTAATGATCTCCCCCTTGCAAAGCACAACTGCCTGTTCAATAACATTTTCCAGCTCACGGACATTGCCGGGCCAGTCATAATCAAGCAGTGCCCGCATGGCCTGCGAACTTATATCCCGGATATTCTTTGATAATTCAGCAATGAATATTCCAAGAAAATGTCTGGACAGAAGCGCGACATCATTACCCCTTTCCCGCAGGGGAGGCAGAAAAAGGGGAACCACATCCAGCCTGTAATACAGATCCTCCCGAAAACGGCCGGCCTTGACTTCATCCAGGAGTACCTTGTTAGTGGCAGCCAGGACTCTCACATTCACTTTAATGCTTTTTTGCCCTCCGAGACGTTCAAAGGTCTGAGTCTGCAGAACCCGGAGCAGTTTTACCTGGGCTGAAGGATCAATCTCAGAAATTTCATCCAGAAAAACCGTTCCTCCGTCAGCCTGTTCAAATCTGCCCGGCCTCTGCTTTAGAGCGCTGGTAAAGGCCCCTTTTTCATGTCCGAACAGTTCACTTTCCAGAAGGGTTTCCGGATAGGCTGAACAATTGATGACCACAAATGGTTTTTCCCTGCGTTCACTAAGATTGTGAACAGCTTTGGCCACCAGTTCTTTACCTGTTCCAGACTCTCCCTGAATAAGAACCGTGGCGTCCGCTGGGGCCACATCCCGGATCAAACTGAACACATTTTTCATTTTAGCATCCCTGGCCACCATACCCTGAAAATCAGAAACCGTGGGGGCTTTACCGCGCATCTTGCTCATTTCTTCTTCAAAATGCAGGGCCCTTTTTATAGTGCCGGTGGAATGTGAAAGCACCAGACTGATCATATCCAGAGAATCATAATCACATTGGCACCCGGAACTACAGGAAGAAAGCATGACTCCGCATAAGGTATCCTCACAATAAAGAGGCATGGCCACCTGAATGCTGTCCCCGGCGAATTCTTCGGGAAAATGTTCAGATTTGACTAAGTTGCTGTCTTCAAGTTTCTCAACCGGCTCAGCCCCCTGCATCTTAGACTCGATTGCAACAGCAAATTCCGGATCTTTTATTCTTTTGGTTTCATTTTCCGTAATCAAAAACAGATGTTCTTTGTCTGAACTGAATATTATCAGCAGATACCTGAAACAGGATACGAGCTGTCTGGTCCTTTTGATAAGATAAGTGCCTATCTCGCTCAGATCTCCCAGGGCTGAGACTCCTCTGGCGATTTCGCAGGTGGTCTGCATTTTCTGGTGAGCCAGCTTGAGCTCCAGGGCCTGTTTTTCAAGCTTGGCAGTATGGTCCCTGAGCCTTGATGTCATCAGATTAAAGGCTCTGCTCAAGGCCTCAATCTCTTTCTGCCCTTTTACTTCCACTTCAAAATCAAATTTTCCAGGCTCCACTTTTCCGGCAGCGTTCACCAGCTGCGCCAGGGGTCTGGTGATTCTGTTCATGAGATACAAACCTGCCAGGAGCGCGGGCACGAGAATAACAATAACCAGAATAATTATTTCTTTCCACAATCGCGTCAGTTGAGCGGTCAGATACTTTTCTGAAAAACCCAGACGCAAAACCCCAGCCCTGCCTTCAAATATGGGCATGGCCAGATCCAGAAATCTCTGTCCATCCAGGGAAGCTACTTTAACAAAGCCGCGTGATTCACCAGTTTTCACTGAATTAGCACTGATAAGTCCCTTGGGTACACCCTGGTCAAAGGTTGATGCCAGAATCCGGCCATCACGCACCACAAAAAGATATTCCAGAACAGGCATTGACTCCTGATATCTTTCCAGCTTCCTCTGTAAACCCACAAGGTCATTAATAAGCACAAGGTCAGCAGCTTCACCCGCCAGATTCAGACCTATATTTCCGGCCTGGGCAGCCAGCAACTGCTCCTGACTGCTTGCGTACCGGTGGGATGCCAGCATGGTAACAGCCACCGTGCTGATCACCACCAGTGAAACAATGGTCAGGACAAGGGTTCCCTTAAGGGTTTTGGGCATCACTTCCGCCGCCTGGTTCAAGTTGATTGATAATTCGTCTTATTGAGTCATACCAGGAATCTTCAGCCTTTAAAAAACGCTGAATCAATAATTGATTCAAAATACGATTTCCCTCTTCATTATTATGCATCTCCAGAAAAATCCGGCGCAGCTGCTCCTGCGTTTCCCGGCTCACATAAGGAGAAAGAACAACCGGAGGGATGCCGTAAGGCTTTGATTTTTTGATTATTCTGGTCTCAGCACTAAGCTCTGAGTCTGATTTGTCATAATATTCCCAGATCAGACTGTCCACTGCCGCGCCGTCAACAAGCCCTTTGGCTACCGCCATGATTGAGTTGTCGTGGCTGTAGGTAAAAATAGTCCGTTTGAAAAAATCCTCCGGATCTTGACCCATTTCCTCCAGCCAGTATAGCGGGATGAGCCTTCCGGTATTGGAATCCGGATCAGTATAGGCAAAGGTCCTGCCTTTTAAATCCTCCAGACTCTTATACGGGCTCTGCTTGTGGACAATAAGATAGGAATGATAATCATGGCTTTCATCTATAACCGGGGTAACCAGAAGCCTGAAACCGTGCTCATCTCTTCCCCGGACATAAGGGCCTGAACATAGAAAAGCCAGGTCAATATCGCCTCTTCCCAGAAGTTCATTCACTTCAGCGTAGGTTTTTCTCTGGGCGAACTCCAGGTCCATGTTCATTTGCCGGGCAACATAAACCAGAATATCCCGGTAAAGGGAAAAGGTTTCCTTTGGAGAAACCATGGCTGATACCGCGGCTCGTAGAACCTTCCGGCTTTCATTGTAAGAC
>JBHEPK010000149.1:443-5136 GCA_046260325.1 Desulfonatronovibrio sp. | reverse complement strand
CTGTCAATGTCCACTCATCCGGATTATTTTCCTGGGCCGGAGTTGAGTATTCCCTCGCTGATCCGGTAATTATCAGCGACCAATGGGCTCTATGGTCCAGACATATTCCTGAACATGGTTTTTACTTATGGTGGACAGCAAACCCAGGCCTCAACAACAGGGATTTCAGCCACAAATTGCCTGTGCGCGACAATATTCGTAGAGAAATATCCCCGGATTGGATAACACTTGATTAAAAAATCATTTACAGGCTTGGCTTGGCGGAACTATTGCAAATACTTAACTGTTCACCGCATTTTCTATAGTGAATAGATACGCAAATACAACATAAAAATAAAATTAAATGAGGTTAAAATGAGTATAAATGCCGGATCTAAGGGTTTCAGTCTTATTGAGCTTATGATCGTGGTGGTCATTCTGGGTCTTTTGGCTGGCCTGCTGGTGCCTCGAATCATGGATCGTCCTGAAGAAGCAAAAGTCACCAGGGCCAGGATGGACATGAAGACCATAGAGTCGGCATTGCGTTTTTACCGCCTTGATAACGGCTTTTATCCCTCCACTGAACAGGGTATTGAAGCCCTGATCAAAAAACCGGAAACCAGACCTGTTCCAGATAGATGGCGCTCCGGGGGTTATCTTGAAACATCTTCCGTCCCCAGAGATCCATGGGGCAACCATTTTATCTACAGGTCTCCTGGGGACCAGGACAGGGATTATGAAATCATCAGTCTTGGTGCTGACGGAAAAGAAGGAGGAACAGGCTTTGACCGGGATCTGAATAACTGGGAGGAGGATAATTGAAGACTCCTGGATTTACTCTCATTGAGCTCCTTATGGTTTTGTTTATCGTTGGCCTGGGCTGGTTTTCGCTGTTGCCTAAGCTGGATCTTACCCAAAAACATGTCAGCACTGTAGAACAGATAAACCTTTTACTTGAATCAGCGAGACAGGCAGCTGTCAACACCAATGCGCACCAGCGGATACTACTCATTCCGGGGCAGAATTTTATTGAATGGAATGATCAGAAGCAAGATCTTTCTGCGGTTCTGACCAGTGCCATGATAAACAGCAAGCCTTTAACCGGCTCAGCTGAAGCCTTTAATATCTATCCAGCGGGACACATGGATGAACTTTCTTTTATCCTTTCCAACGGCAAGAAGTTCAAATCCAGCCCCCTGCTGGCAAAAATCAGTCCAGATCATGACTAATAACAGCTCAAGGGGATTTTCCCTGGTGGAACTTATGGTAGCGCTTATGGTAGGCTCTTTTATGGCTTATGCCCTGCTTAGCGCTGGGCAGTACAGTTTAAGACTGCTTACATATGACAATCAGGCCTGGGAAAACCTTAATTTTACTCAGGAACTTCTAACTACCCAGGGAATAAAGAGGCTGTCGCGTACTTCAGAGACCTGGATTGTATCCCCGGGATATCCAGATGCCAGGTGGAGAACCATCCAGAAATCAGGTAACAAAGAAGATATCTTGTGGATTTACATGGATACAGATTTTAACAACTCAGTCCTTCATTGGTCATGGCCAAGGCTCAAATAACAAGGTTGGCCGGATTTTCTCTGGTGGAAATCCTGGTAGCCCTGACTGTGGCCGGAATTCTATCTGCTATGCTGGCATCAATTGTGGGTCAGAGTCTTGTTTCCAGCCAGGCCCTTATGGAACAGCAAGGCATGGACAGGCAGAAAATTACCCTTCGAAAAATCCTGCACAGAGACCTCAATGAAATGCTCTGGGCATCCAGCCTTGAACCAACCCCTCAAGGATTTGAACTGAAGACAGGACATAACACATTGATTGCTTCTTCATTGCCCATGCAGGTCTCCTGGAACTTTACTTCAAACGAGATTATTCGAACAGAGCAAAATCCAGACCTGGACTATTTAAAAAAACAGACCCTTTCCACCAGGCTTAATTCTTTTTCCATGGATATTTACTGTCCTGTTCAGAAACGCTGGATTCCGCACGACAACTGGCTTATGGCAAAACAGCGCCCTGCCCCGGGAGCCTTGCGCCTCGAACTTGATCTGGACAACATACCCCATCTAAAAATCATTGAACATCTCCAGGGCCATGATTAAAAAAGAACCCATATTCCCCCTTACATCCGGAAAGGGTGCACGGCCTGAATCCTGCGGGGCAGCTTTGGTTATGGTCATGGTAAGCCTCCTTGCCCTCTCCGTGGTTGTGCTGGATGTAAGTCAGAGGATCACCCGACAATCCATGGAAG
This sequence comes from Desulfonatronovibrio sp., assembly GCA_046260325.1. GTDB lineage: Bacteria > Desulfobacterota > Desulfovibrionia > Desulfovibrionales > Desulfonatronovibrionaceae > Desulfonatronovibrio. The sequence continues at coordinate 2,897 of JBHEPK010000149.1, read as the reverse complement.
CATCCCTTCTGCTACTGGAATACAACTCAGCTCTTCTGGCTGATAATGCACTGGATGTCGGACTTGATATGCTGGCCAGCATGCAGGATGAATCTTCTGAGCAGAGAACAAATAACTGGGACAGGACCTGGCAGCAGGGCAGACTGTCAATTAAAATTTCACCGTGCGCATCTAAGCTGAACCTCAATCTTGCAGACCTTAAAGAACAGCAGGCAGAAAGGATGGAGAATGCACTTTTAAATATCCTGACCGGGGTCAATCTAACGGCTGATGATATTTCTTCTTTGCAGTACTGGAGTGGAGTGCAGGATTCAGATAAAAGACCACCCTATTTTGAAACAATCCCTCAGCTCTATTCCTCAGAGAACAAGGAATACAAAGCTCCACGTAGAGCATTGACCAGACCTGAGGAACTATTGCTGATTCCAGGCTTTGAAGATCTGGATCCGGGTTGGATAAGGCGTCACTTTACAGTCTGGGGTGAACAGGCCGGTATAGACATCAACTCTGCAGACAGGGGAATCACTCTGGCCCTCCTGCCTGAACTGGAACCCTACTGGGACAGGCTGGACTCCTACAGACAAAAAAGAAATATTACCCATCCCAATGAATTGATTAAAAATGCGGGCCTGGACATAGCCACTTACCGTACGGTATTGCCTTATATCATCATTAATCCAGAGGTCTTTGAAATCATTATTGAAGTTCGTGAAGGCTCATGGTACGAAAAACACAGATATATAGTTCAGCGAAATATAATCGATTCTGCTCAAACCCCACAAGTCCTGGTCAGGGATGTCCTGGAGAGAAAACCATTATGAAACTGCTCAGCTTTGGAACACCAGAATCTTTTTATCTGCTGAATTTTCCCAATAACCGTCTGGAATGGAAACTCTGCAGGTCCGGCCACTGTGAAAGGGTTAAAACACCGCCAAAAAATTCCAGGATACCCATCTTAGCCGTCATACCGGACAGATATTTTTTCTTTTATCAATGCAAAAACCTCCAGGCAAAAAACCGCAAAACCCTTATTAAGGCTGCTGAAATGCAGCTGAAACATGCCTTTCCGGGGCAGGACCAGGATTATCCTTCAGAAATTATGGATACAGGCAGCCACATTCTGGGTGTATTTCGGGGATCCGAATTAGAGTCTTTTCTCCTCAGTCACCAGGATGAGCTGAGACTGGCCGGAACCGTAACCACACCCTTTCTTCTGGGACTGGCTTTAATGTCCGACAAAAATATCCCCTGCTGGACCATGTCCAATCATGGAGATCCCAGCATATTGGTCCGGCCGGATGCCCTGGAATATTTTTACGGAGATGTTCATGAACTTGAGCAGCGGATAGGCAACCAGGATTCTGATCAAAAACCAGAAAAGGTTAATTTTGAAGAACTAACTGCAAGGTTAAGCACTGCTGCCATTTCCTGGAACAAATTCAAGCTTTCTTTGCCCGAACTTGAATCAGGAAAGGAAGAGGCCAGAGCCCTTTTAAAATCAGCTCTGGGATTACTGCTTATTGGTCTATTATTCTGTCTCGGCAATTTTTTTCATCTGCGTTCAGCCATCCAGGAGAAAACAGCCTGGCAGGAGGAACTTAACAGGCTCTATACAAACGCTTTGGGCCAGGATTACGGCACTGACCCATACGGTCTGCTCCTGTACCACGCTGATCAATCTGCCGGCAACTCCGGCGAAGGACTGGACTTTCTGGAACTTCTGGGACACCTTAGTCAGGCAGCTCCCCAGAGCCTTGTTGTGGAAAGCATATCTTTAAATTTGGATTCAGGGACATTAAGAGCAACCCTGGACAATTATGGCAATATGGAAAAATTTTTAGAAAACCTGAAAGCAAAACCAGAGTATGATTTTACCCTGGACCAGGCTGACAGCACTGAGACCGGGGTGCTCCTGACTTTGAGTTTCAGCTACTAACATAAGTACAGAGTCGAATCTATGATAAGCATGAACATGAGAAAAAAGGTTTCCACCTTAATTTCATGGCAGTCCAGGTCTGTACATGACCAGAAAAGAATTGCCTTATTATTGATCTTTTTAACTGTATTGTTACCTTTATCTGTATGGCTTTGGATTAATTCTGCTATACAGCAGAATCTCACTGAAAAAGACCAGATCATCTCGAGGTATGAAAAGGCTGCGCCTCTGGCAGAACTGATAAAGGATGCAAAACCGGATAAAAATAATCTGCAAGGACTGTCGCCTCTGGCTGCAACTCAGCAGGTAGTTAGAGATATGGGCATTGAAGCAAAAATGACCTCCATCCGTCCAGCCAGGGCTCTCCAGGGCTTGAATGGGGTGCAGATTCATATCCAGGACCTTGACCTTCCCCAGCTGCTTCATTTTTTTACAAACCTGAAAACTCAGGCCGGGATCCAGCTTATTTCGGGCAATCTAAATAAAAGAGCGGACAATCCAGCCAGAATGGACTTAAG
>JBHEPK010000149.1:0-339 GCA_046260325.1 Desulfonatronovibrio sp. | reverse complement strand
TTCTAACCAGATAACATGGTAAGGAAAAGAATATCGGTATTATTAATTTCAGGAACAAATCTTTGAGCAGGATTAAAACAGTATCCATTCACGTCCTGCTTTTTATCAGCGCCCTGATAACCGGGCTGGCCATTTTCATGCAAAGGGACCTGCACTGGCACTATCTTCTAAACAAAGCAGATCTTGCCCATGAAAACCTTAGTGTTGAAGGATACAATTTTTCGCAGCCCGGCTGGAATAAGGTAGTTATAAAAAATCTGAGAATATCTCATGGACGACAGGTTTATGTTCTACCTCAAGTACAGATAGATCTGGGACTTCGTCCCCTTGTCCAGGCAG
>JBHEPK010000148.1:0-5144 GCA_046260325.1 Desulfonatronovibrio sp. | reverse complement strand
CTTCAGACTTATACAAATTTTGGATTTTTATTTCCTGAAAAATTCCCCTGACATTAATATAATCCCCTGGCCCGAATTCATTTATGACCCCAGAATCCAAGTCATTGCCGGGATACTCTGCAATCTTACCCTGCTGAATCCAGAAAAAGCCATTAATATTTTCTCCAGGCCTAATAAGTATCTCATCTTTATTCAGGTTCAACTCCTGATAATATTCATTAATGCTGCTCATTATACTTTCAAGATACTCCAATTCCTGGAGCTTCTGAAGCATTTCATCAGCAACCTGATCAAAAAGTCTTGACTGACCATGGCTGTAGTTCTGACTCTCAAAGAGGCTTACCTGCTCTTCAATAATTCTGTCTTCAGCCCATTCCAGACCGCGGTCTAAACTGTTGAAGCTGAGGAATAGCTCGTCATCAATAGAAGAATCGTTATGTTGTCTGAGTTGAAATAAAAAAAGCGGATGTGGTGATATAAAAACAATCTTTGTATTTGTACTGGATATTTTATTTAACAACCTTACAAAAGCACTCACAACGGAAACATCAACTCCGGTAGTCTGAGAAAAATCAACAAATACATAATTCTCAGAAGCAGAAGGAACCAGGTCTGCTTCATCCTGAATCCTTTGAATCAGGGTGTTGACTGAACCAAAAAAAAGATACCCTGTCAGTTCAAAAATTTTTATCCGTTGCCCTTGTTCAACAATGATTTTCTTGTGGGGTAAGGGCCTGGACTTTTTACTATTCGTGGTGCTTCCTGTTTTAAGCTGGCGTAGAACGGGAACCTGACTGAATCTGACTACAAACAAAATAACAGAAAGTAATATTCCAATAATTACCCCTTGAAAAAAGCCTATCCATGCTATTGCGATTAGAATAATTAGAATAATAATATAATCAGGCAGGATCATTTTTTTCCTGGTTTCTACAACCCAGTCCCAGATAAAGAACAATCCCAGGAGCATAAGAAAACCTCCCAGGACTGCCTTGGGAAAGATAGATATGAGCAGATCGCCCCAGATAATGCTCATGGCTACAACCATTGCAGCAACGATCCCCACCAGTCTGGTATAAGCTCCGGTTTTAAAACCCAGCATGGATAAACTCAGAGTGCTGTAGGCTGGTGGAGATCCTATACTCCCAGCCAGGACATTGCTAAAACTGTTGGCCAAAATCTCCCTGTCCATATTAATATCTTTTCTGGATGCCAGTTCAATTCCACCCACATTTAAAAGCAGTCCTATGAGAGTAATCAAAGGTATAGTCAGAAACACAGGCAGCTGGGAAAACACTGCCTTCCATTCTACGGATGAGAGTTCAGACAAAGAAAAGACCGGCCAGAGACCGCCTGAAGATAACGATTCAAAAAGCAGTCCCTTATCCCTGGCATCTTCTAAAGAAATGCCTGAAAGATAAAGGACCAGGTGAAAAATAAGGACACCGGAAACCAATGTTACGGGAAGTATGGAAAAATGGGAAAATCTTCTGAGTATAAGGAAAAGGCTTAAAGCAAGAAAAGCACCAGGCAGCCATAGAACCAGAGTAGAGTTGGCAAATAATGATTGAGGTCCACTAAGACTTACAGAACCATTAGTCATTACCTCTAAGCTGCCCATACTCAACAGCCACCCTGATCCAGCGAGAAACCCGCCAATTACAGGATACGGTATATATCTGAAAAAATGAACAAGACTGAAACGGGCTATAATATACAACAGCAAAGCAGTTAAGATAGTGGTAAACATGAGGGCTGCAACAATAGTTATAAAGACGTTACTGCTGCTTGCGCCCATACCTGCAGCCAGCATTGCCGCTCCTCCGGAAAAAATGGCCACAGGAGCGTCCTGAGGCAGACTTATAACTGACTTGAATGAACTGGTTAAAGCAGTGACCAGACACACAATAAAAGCGCCTGTCAGGGTCAAACCCGCCCCTCTCATGGCCAGGTGACTGATCTCTCCGGAAAAGATCATGGCAGCGAAAGAAATTTCTACAATAATAATCAGAAGCCCTAAAATAAAACCAATACACAGGGCTGGAAAAAGCGTGGACAGCTTAAGATCACCAATTATTTCTCGAATTAATTTCTGCATTTTTTACTTGATCCAAATAATCATATCTTAATTGAGTAAGTTTGTTCAACACGCTTTCCTGCTCTTTGATAAAATTAGTCAGGATGCAGGCTGTCATGTCAGCATGGTGAATAGTTACAGTTATTGCTACCTTTTCTTTTATAAAATATTTGTTTAGAATAACTATAAAGCCTTTTGAAAACAACTTTTTCTTTGTTGTGAAAAGATTTCATCCAACTCAAACTAAAAATCCATGAGGACCACGATCATGTTGACATTTGCTGAAGAAATTCTCCTTCTCGCTGTAGATGATAAAAACGGAACCATAAAAGCTCTGCCTGCGCACAGCCTGCGGTTTTCTCTATCCGGGGCGCTGCTTATGGAACTGGCCATGATCAATCGTATTGACACAGACTTGAACAAACTCATTGTCGTGAGCACCGAACCCACAGGAGATCAACTTCTGGATGAGACATTAAAAAGACTCCAGGAATCTGATTCACCGAAAAATACTGAATATTGGCTTAATGATTTAGCCTGGAACATGGAAAAATTGAAAGATAGAGTTCTGCAGCAACTTGTTGAAAAAAATGTCCTTAAAGTTGAAGATCGCAAAATTTTATGGGTTTTTGCTAAACGTTGTTACCCGCTCATTGATGATAAAGAAGTCAAGGAGGTCAAGGCAAGGTTGCGTGAAGTCATCCTTAGCAGGGAGATACCTGATCCCAGAGATGCTGTACTTATCAGCTTAGTTTTAGCATGTAATCTTTTTGATGAAATATTTACCGAGGAAGAATTGGAAAAGGTCATGCCATGGATAACTAAAATGGCCAAGCTTGATCTGATTGGAAGGGAAGTCAATCAATCCATTCAAAAAATATTTCAGGCTATAGCAGCCTGCAGCATATCATACTGAAAAAAACATTCTCCACACTTTTTTCTTTCAGTAAAGTCAGTATTCTGAGCAGCAACGGCAAATAGATAAAAAATTAATACAACAAGTAAGGATAATTATATGCCTCAACTTACCCAAACCAATGCCTGGAAAAATCTTGGAAACCATTTTTCTCAGATAAAAAACATTCACATGAAAGATATGTTTAAAAATGATCCTGGCAGGTTTGACAAATTTTCCCTGCAAGCCGGGCCAATATTTCTTGATTACTCAAAAAATAGAATTAGTCAGGAAACTATGTCCCTGCTCTTTGAGTTGGCCCGTGAAACAGATTTAGCTGAAAAAATTGCAGCTATGTTTGCCGGAGACAGAATCAATATAACTGAAGATCGAAGCGTACTCCATATAGCTCTGCGCAACAGGTCCCATGAACCAATCCATGTGGATGGCCATGATGTTATGCCCGGAGTAAATCAGGTTTTAAATAAATTAAAATATTTTGTTGAAAAAGTCAGAAGTGGAAACTGGACCGGATGGACAGATAAATCCATTACAGATGTGGTAAATATTGGCATAGGCGGTTCTGATCTGGGTCCTAAAATGGTAACCAAAGCTTTGGATGCATACAGACAAAAAGGCCTTAAGATTCATTTTGTCTCCAATGTTGATCCTGCCCATCTGGAAAATACTCTGAAAAATCTGAATCCTGAAACAACTCTTTTTATAATTGCCTCCAAAACATTTACTACCCAGGAAACCATGTTTAACGCAGGACAGGCCAAAAAATGGTTTCTCAAGCACTGCAGGGATGAAAAACATATCCCCAGACATTTTGTTGCAGTATCTACCAATACAGATAAAGTCAGAGATTTTGGGATTGATCCTGATAATATGTTTGGATTCTGGGATTGGGTGGGAGGAAGATTTTCCTTATGGTCTGCCATTGGCCTGCCCATAGCGTTGTCCATTGGTATGGAGCGCTTTGAACAAATGCTTCAGGGTGCCCATCAAATGGACCAGCATTTTAAAAACAGCCCTTTTGAAAATAACATTCCAGTAATCATGGGCCTTCTTGGAATCTGGTATGCTGACTTTTTTCAGGCCCAGAGCTATGCGCTCCTGCCATACAGTCAGTACCTTGAAGATTTTCCAGCATATATGCAGCAGGCAGAAATGGAAAGTAACGGAAAAAGAACTACATTGTCCGGAAACGTTGTTGACTACCATACAGCCCCTGTAGTCTGGGGAGAACCGGGAACCAACGGCCAGCACGCTTTTTTTCAACTTCTGCACCAGGGAACTAAGCTTGTGCCTTGTGACTTTATTATTTTTGCGAGACAACCGGAACACTACTCTCAGCAGCATAAACTTCTTATGGCCAACTATTTTGCCCAGACAGAAGCGCTCATGCTGGGCAAAGATGAACAGACTGTAGAAAAAGAACTGATAATGCAGAAAAAATCACCAGAAGAAATAAGCAGGATCCTTCCTCATAAAGTATTTCCCGGGAACAGACCTTCCAATTCCATTCTCATTCCAGAATTAACTCCAGAAAGTATTGGCGCCCTCATTGCCCTGTACGAACACAAAATATTTGTTCAGGGTGCAATCTGGAACATCAACTCATTTGATCAGTGGGGAGTTGAACTTGGCAAGCAACTGGCCAAAGCCATCGAACCAGAGCTGGAAAACACTGGAACAGTCAACAGTCATGACAGCTCCACTAATGGCCTGATCAATACCTGGAAAAAATGGTCACTTGGTATTTAATACTTTTTGAAGGTGAATAGACACTTAAATGTCAGTTAAAACCCTTCCATGATGAACTGGCCATCATCATATATTTTGATTTTTTCACCATTATTCAAATAGGCATAAACCGTCTTTTTTTCGGTACTGACAAGATCCCAGTGCAGAGCTGAATCATTAAACCCCAACTCTTTTTTCAGGTCCGTGGTCAACTCTTCTGAATCTGAAGAATAAGTATCTGCGTATGACGCCCCAAGGGCTACATGGCAATTACCATTATCCCCTCCATAATTCTCATCATAAAGGGTGTGGGCCATAAAACGGTCTATCCTTGAAAAACGTCTGTCTGTCAGGGAAAACTCACCCAAGAATGAGGCTCCGACATCCATTCCCAGCTGTTTCTGAAGAAAACTCTCTCCTTCC
>JBHEPK010000147.1:0-5178 GCA_046260325.1 Desulfonatronovibrio sp. | reverse complement strand
GATTTTGAGTTTATGGACGCTCAATAAAAGTATTTCAGAATATCAGAAATCCTTCAGAATGGAGTTTATTTCCTTTTCAGCTAAGCTGACAAAATCAGGAAAGGTCTTTTCAAGGGATTCAGTAAGACCCATTTCCCAGGCAATCTGTTCAGGCTCTATTCCAAGGACTGTGAGTTCAGGTTTTTTGCCCATAAGTTCAGCCATCTTCAAAGAATCCAGCAGGTCAATGTCATGTAGAGAAATCTGCTGTTTTTTGTTCTCAATCAGATCTTTTTCTTCAAGTCTATAAATGGTGCCGGGACTCTTCCCACCCCGAACAGCGTCCAGAACTAATAAGTGATCAAAATTTTCAAACAGATAAAAAAGGTCCTGTGTGAATGTACCGCCATCAATAAAAGATACATTTTCCGGCCATGATTTTTTCTGAAGTTCCTGAACGCAGAAAACACCAACGCCTTCGTCTCTAAGGAGGATATTGCCGATTCCCATTACCAGTAATGTTTTCATATCAATGCTCATAAGCAGTAAAAATAAAAGGCCGGTTAATCCGGCCTTTTATCAGGCAGTCAACTGCCTTGGAAGGTTAAGAAGTTATTCCACAGACATAACGTGTTCTTCGCCAGTTTCAGCGTGCAGCACGTGCACGGCACAACCCAGTCACGGGTCAAAGGCGCGAACTATGCGCCCCACATTGACTGGACTGCTCGGATCAGAAACCGGGACACCGATTAGAGCTTCTTCCATAGGTCCGCGCATTCCCTGGTCGTCTCTTGGGCTTGCATTCCAGATGGTAGCAGCTATTACCTGATAGTTTTCTATGTAGTGATCATTAATTTTGATATAGTGCAGAAGTGATCCGCGAGGAGCTTCTGTCAGGCCCATGCCTTCTCCTTGAGCAGGAACGTCTGAGTGAACATAAGTTTCTTCTCCAGGCTTAACTTCACCCAGCCATTTTTCTATTGCCCTGGCTACCATTAAGGATTCTTCTGCCCTGGCAATATGCCTGCCGAGAATTGAAAAGGCCTTATCGCCAAAGTCTCGCATTTTATTGAAGCCTGCAGCTTTGGCAACTGAACTCAGTTCAGGATTGGTGATCCACATTCTGGCCAAAGGACCTGATTCATGAGGAAGGTCGTTATATCTGGGGGCCTTGATAAAGCTGTAGGCGCCTTCTTTGTAAGGATCAGGGACAGTCTTTCCCTTGCTGGGGTGAAGGCCGGTAGTAGAATCATCAAACCAGGAATACTTGACATATTCCATAATTTTGTCTGTATCAAGGGGAGCGTCCTGACCATTGGTGTAGGCTCCGGGCTTAAGCAGGAATGTTGATTCATCATCGTCCTCAGGAAATACACCAAAGGATATCATGTTTTCGCATCCCCTTCCTGTTTCTAACAGGTCCGGGTAAACTCCGCCCAAAGCATATACAAGAGGCAGATATTCGTTTTCAATGAAATCAATGACTTTTTTGAAACGCCATTTGAATCCTACAATTTTATCTACTTCAGGAATCTCAGTGGTTCCGCCGACAACAATTCCCTGGACGTGAGGCATCTTGCCTCCAAAAAGAGCTACCATTTCATGACAGATACGTCTGATTTCCAGAGCTTTAAGGTACTGGTCAACGCCAATGGCATTGGTGGCAGCATCCACGCGGATATCATTGTTTTTATATCTGGGCACAAAAGGAGCCACATCAGGACCATTTACATAGTCCAGAGCAGCAAGATGATAGAAGTGCAGAATATGGGACTGCAGATAGTTTGCTCCAAAGATAAGGTTACGCATGATGCGGCCGTTGGTGGTCACCTTAACATTAAAAGCATCATCAAGGGCCCTGACAGATGCAGTAGCATGAGCTGTTGGGCATACACCGCAGATCCTCTGTACCAGCTGGGAAGCATCCCTGGGATCCCTGTCTATTAAAATGTTTTCAAAACCACGGAACATGGGTCCAGTACAGCGGGCATCTACAACCACACCGTTACTGACCTCAACCTCAACCTTGAGGTGTCCTTCAATCCTGGTTAAAGGATCAACAGACACTTTTATTTTCTGACCCTGAGCATAGGCTCCAGGGGCTTTTTCAGGCTTCTTTCCTGCCATGTTTTTACCTCCCTAAAAGGTTTTCTGGCGAATTAAACAATCTCATAAAATGGTGACATGGAATCCGGGAATCCAGGTTCAACACATCCAGTACAGACAGCATTTTCAACACACCAGTTAACTCCATTGTTCCAGCGTCTTTTCCAGCAGTCTGCATTCGCAAAAGGGGCCTTACAGCCAAGCTCATAGCGGCAGCCCTTTTTATCTGTAAAGGTTTTGCTCATGATTCCCTGGTCATAATAACCGCGATAAGAGCAGTTATCGTGGATGTTGGACCCAAAGAAGAGTTTGGGTCTGAGATGAGTGTCCAGTTCTGGAATACCGTAGAGCAGAACATGTGCTATGGTGCCCACCATCCAGTCTGGATGCGGAGGACAGCCGGGAACATTGATGACAGGTTTTTCAATGCCGTTTTCCTGATAAATCTGGGTGACAGGCGCAGCATCAGTGAGATTCCCCCATGCAGCCGGGATTCCACCAAAAGCAGAGCATGTGCCCAGAGATAAAGTAGCAGCACATTTTTTGCCAAGCATTTTGGTCATCTCAAGCATTGTGATGTGCTTGCCGTCTTTTTCGCCCACATAACAATACTTTCCATCCGCACCTTTTGGGATAGATCCCTCAACAGCAAAGAAAAATTTTCCTTCATATTGATCTGCCACTTCAAAAAGTTGCTCCATTGCCAGTTCACCCTGTGCAGCCATAACTGTAGGGTGATACTCTAAGCTGATTATTTTCAGTAGAACTTCCTTAATACTGGGGTGGACAGCATTAAGAAGTGAAACAGAACATCCGGTACATCCCTGACCCTGAACCCAGATTACTGGTGCTTTCTGTGCCCCTTCTTCCATGGCCATCAATAGACCAGGGTGGACCATCTGGGAGATTCCCAGACCAGCCACTGTTCCGCCGCAGATTTTAACAAAATCGCGCCTGGTTAAACTCATAACCCTCCCTCCTTGGTTGAGATGCAAGCAGTTATTGTAACCGCTTGTTAAAAAAGTAACTACATCTACCGTCTATAGATGTAATTTTATATTAACCAGATTTATAAGTTAATGGCAATAAAAAAATAAACGGATAAGAAAAAAATAATTTTATGCCAAAAAAATATATTATAGGCTATAGTGTGTGATTATCTTATGTTTTTCGAGCACTTACTATATAAACAGGATCGCTTGTCCAGATCTCATCTATATGGGCATCATCTTCAGGACGCCACCAGTTGCGTATGCTTATTGTGGAAAGGTTTTCAAAACTGTCTGTTTTGAGAAAAAGATCCAGGACAAAGCCTGTCCTTTCAAATTCGTGCAGTTCCTGCCAGAGCTCAGTGACCTTTGGCGGGAACCAGCGGTTGGAAAAACCGACGATGAATATTCCTCCAGGCTTTAGCACTCTGGATGCTTCCCGAGCTACCCTGTAGGGGTGGGTTAAGTACTCCACAGACAGGCTGCAGATTATGGCATCAAAGGATGAATCTGCAAAGGGTAATTGAGGATTGAGGTTCAAGTCGTGGACTATATGAGCATTGAGCAGGGGGTTGGCTTGCATTTCCTCCATGTTCATGCCCAGACCCACAACATCAAGGTCATAACCTTCAGGAAGGTGAGAATTTACGCTGCTCATAAGGTCAAGGACTTTCATGCCCGGCTTGATTAATGATGAATAGTTATTTCTCATATGATCACTGGCCTGGTGATCTATATGGTCAATCAATCGTGGTGCTTGATAAAAGATAGAGTCTCTGTCACCATCTGCTCTTTTAAACTCAGATGATGCAAAATCTGTTTCCTGTTGTTCGTATCTGGATTGCATACCCGGACCTGTATCCAGAATTTCTTCTGCCCAATGAGTCAGTCTGCCACCGGTTTCACTGCTGTTTTCTGCGAAGTTCAGAACTCTGGCCTTGATATTTATTTTCTGGTCCGCCAGGGGATGGCCACAATCAGCTACAATCGAATCCTGGTTAATGGATGTAATTCTGCATGGACGCATGTCCTGAGGAAAGAAGTACTTTCCTCCCAGCAGGCTTCTGGGATAAAATCGTCCATTACGGGGGATGATGGGCTTGTTGAAGAATTTTTTACGGATGAAGTGCCTGGGATCAGTTTTAATGATGTTATTTTTCTGTCTCGCTGGTACAGCCTGGCCAGGTTCGTAAGACAGGGAAATTTCTCCTCCCACAGGAAGTCCCACAAGCTTTTCTTTCATTCCCGTGGGGAATATGTCTCTCCATAGATTGACTTTTCGGGCCAGGTAGCATTCCTTGTGCGTGATTTGATTCTTTTCCCATGAAATTTCAAAATTAATTGTTGCAAGACAGTTGATGTCTAATTTTTTCATTTCCTCCTTCTTTGCTCACCCTGAATTGGGTTCAAAGGTTAATAAAACAACAAGATCTGAAACATTATTGCATAGTATCAAATAAATTCGCTTGCTGCCTGAGTCAATAATCAACCAGGAAATATCTTGTTAAGAGCTTGCTTTCTATAGGTAAAAATTTCCTCAAGTCTGGGTCTGACCATGAACCAGTTTATCGGTTCGGTTAAAAGCCCCATGTAAAGGGAGTAGTGAACAATATCGGTAACTTCTATGCCAGAAGAAGTTTCCTTGAACAGATGCTGGTGATGCCAGAAGCGGTAGGGACCTACGCGCTGCTCATCCACAAAAAAATGCGGTTTATCCACATGAGTAATTTCCGTGGTCCAGTTCATTGGTATTCCTCCCACAGCCTTTATTGTGTATTGAATAATCAAGCCTGGATACATTGCCTGTGCATCTTTGTTTTTGATGTCAAAGCACAGCCAGTCCGGAGTTATCCGGCAGAGGTTTTCCGGGGATGAAAAGAAATTCCAGGACTGATCCATTGAGGCAGGCAAAACCTGAGAATACTGCAATCTGTGGACCGGCATAAAACCTCCTTGAACTTGTTTTACATTGTTTTTGAATCTGAATATTTACTGATTTTTCCAGTTTGCTGAAAAAGTTTTTATTTGAAGCGTCCCACCCGGGCGGACCGGGATCAAACCTGCAAGTAACTTTAAATTACCTCAGCGCGAGAGAAATTGCCGC
>JBHEPK010000146.1:0-5202 GCA_046260325.1 Desulfonatronovibrio sp. | reverse complement strand
TAATTATTTTTCCTTTCCGGTTTGGTTGAATCCGAGACTATTCCCAGAAAGAATAAGTAGCGGTTGAAAGTTTTTTGAGTGAGTCGGAATTACTGACGCAATCCTTCCCTTACTTCTGCTACAATTTTTTTCCAGTTTTCAACCAGTGGCAAAAATTCATATTCGAGAAGGTCGGATAGAAGAACCCAGTCTTCATTTTCCTGCACTTCTATCATTTCTGAGAAAAGTTCTGAAAATCTTTCCACAGCTTTTTCCATTTTGTTGCTGTCTTTAAGTCTGAATTCTGACTTCAGTGTTCCAACCATTGTCAGGAAGTCTCTGGTAACTTCCAGAAGATCCTGGTACATATCGAGTGCTTCTGCATCGTCTGCCTGTCTGAAGTATTCAGCTATCTGAGTTGCACTCTTAGTCATGAGTGTCGTTACCTTGTAAAGTTCTCTGGTGATGTTGATAGCCATGTTCGTAGTGTCCATGGTAACGATTTCGACCTTATTGAAATCGTTGGTTTCAATATCTTCTGACTGGTGCGGATAGATCTCTGAGAATGCCTCATCATCAACAAGTACATCTGTAACAATGCGTTGATTCATGGTGTCTTCTTCCATCACATTAGTGAGAAGATCCTCAAGGTTTGAGAAATTTTTGACGCTTAGATCCGTAGTCTTTCCGTCTATTACGATCATTTTGACCTCCTATGATCATTGAGCTTTCATGTAAATAGGAATTTTTTTCATTGGTTCAGTCTGAATGATTAAGTCTATACAAATTGTGTGCCAAGATAGTTCTTTTTGTGCAGTGAATGCTGGAAGGGATGGGGGGCAGTTAACTTTGCGACAAAAAATCATGCATAGCTTCAATAAGGTGTTTGTATCTTGAGCAAAGATAAGTAATGCCATCAAGATCCAGTGAAGGTTCCTGGGACTGGTATGTCCATAATAGACCGAGAACCGGCAGGTGAGGGCTTTGTGACAGTTGGTGGCTTAAACGCTGCCATGTGGAAAGAAACTTTTTTTTGACACCCGGAAGAGGCGCTTTCTTAAGAACTCTTGCCTGTTCTCCGGCTAAGTTAAGCAAAGGAATAATCTGCTCTAAGTGTTCAATAATATTTTTGCAGAAACTCCGATCATTGATAAAGGGCAAGTTTGGTGGGGTAATTTCTCCATCGTCAAGAAATAAACGGTAATAGTGATTCTGGACAATCATCCACTGAGAATAGTTGTTTCTCGCTGTATCATTCATGGGTCTAAGGGTATAAAAACCATGATTAAAATCTGTTACTCTCATTCTGGCCTCATCTGTATTAATTTGAGGCCATTTTTTATGTTGATTAAAAAATTCTACAGCCTGAAATATCAGCTTGGGGCTGAAGCTGCTCCGGCAGGAAAAGCTTGTCTGGCATTTATGAGCGAAAGAGCAGGGATGGCAGTCCATGCCTGGCTCAATGCAGAGGCAATTTTCAAGGTAAGGACCTGTATCCCAGGGCTGAGCTGTAGCCAGAAAGAAAGCGACGCATTTTATGTTTAAACCAGCGGCAAGATGCATGGTTCCGGTATCGTTAGTGATCAGGAGATTGCAGCAGCTAAGAGCTGCGGATAATTCCTTGAGATTGGTACGTCCGGTGAGGTCTACGGATGGCCCTTGAGAAATGGATAAATATTTGTCTGCCAGGTTTTTTTCAGCCTTGCTTCCCAAAAGGACCGGGCACAGGTTAAGTTTTTGAACCAGCATTTCTCCGAGGCGGGCAAAATATTCAACGGGCCAGCGTCTCTGGTCCTGGCTTGCACCAAGCTGAAATCCCACAAATCCATTAAATTTTCTGTTGCTTGATTCCTGGTAAAGGATTTTTTGTATGGCAGCGATTTCATTTTGTTCAGGTTTTTTTATCTCAGGCTTAGTGGAGGTGGCTGGAAGGTGGGCAGAACGGACAAAAAGATCTACAATATTAAAGGGGCTGCACCCTCTGTGGGCTGATGAAGCCTGAAGAAAAGCTGCCCAGTTTCCAGAGTAACAGCCAAATCCCATTTCATCTAAGTAAAACCCACGATTTTCTTTAGACGGAAACTGGCTGTTAAGAAGCCTGCAGCTCAGGGAAGGGGTCAGATTTATTGTCAGATCAAAATCTGTTTTAATTGTTAATTTTTTAATCCATTTCTGAAATTCCGCCACAGCAGATGGCCAGTGGGAATCAAGATGCGCCAGAAATTTTGCTCCTGGAAAAGGATGAATATAATCTGCATGTTCAAGAAGATCGGCGGCCTGGGCAAAGTTTTCCAAGCAAACCAGGTGAGTCGTAAAGTTCTGTTTTTTAAGTTTTGACAGAACAGGCTGGCTTTGAATCAGATCTCCAAACCTGGTCAGGTTTATGAGCAGGACGTGTTTATTTTTTTGTTTTAAACTCATGGTAGCCAGTCCGGTCTCCAGTAAAGTGCTGATTATTTTATCAGTATTCTCCGGCCATAGGCGGCCTGGCCCAGGGAAATACAAGCATCATTGGGTGGCAGCTGTTTATGAACCAGAATATTTAAAGCGTTATCAGCCAAAAGTTTGGAAAGTATCTGAAAGATGGTCATGTTCTGCATGACTCCACCGCTTAATCCCACAGTTTTTATTCCTGTTCTTTCTGAGGCCTGCAGTACCCATTTGCAAATCCCGTGCGACAGTGCGAGATGAAATTTTCTACTGATGATTTCCGGGCTGATCCCTGCCATATAATCAATATAAATTTTTTCAAAAAGGGAAATAGTGTCTAAGGTCAAAAAATTGTCATTTTCATGTATTTGAAGATCATAAAAACTGCTGATTGATCTGTCCTGGATTTTTTCAAGTTTTATGGCGGCCTGGCCTTCATAATCAATGTTTTCTACTATTCCGAGCAATGCAGATACAGCGTCAAAAAGTCTTCCGCATCCACTTGAGAGGGGAGAATTAATGTTTTTATTCAGCATCTGGTTAACAATATCTAACTTTGGGCCCATTATTTTTATGCTTTCCGGATACTTATCCTTGCTTACATTAAGTTTTTGCAGAAAGGAAACAGCGATTCTCCATGGCTCTTGAATAGCCTTTTCTCCTCCAGGCAGGGGAATGAGGTGAAAAGATCCCCACCTTTTCATGCTTAAATCTGTATTATCAACAAGCAGAAGTTCACCGCCCCACAGGGTTTTGTCTAACCCCAGGCCAGTACCGTCGATGGCAACACCAATACAGGGGCCCTCAAATTTGTTTTCGGCCATGACTGAAAAGATATGGGCAAAATGATGCTGAAGCTGGTAAACAGGCAATCCTGATTGTTCCGCGTATGTTGAACTCATATAGTCTGGATGAAAATCCCGGACAATTGCCTCTGGCTTCACCCTGAGAACGTCCTGGAAATGACTGATGATTTCCTGAAAAAATTCGTAAGTTTCTAAGTTTTTCAAGTCTCCTATATGCTGAGAAACAAAAGCCTGATCATCTTTAGTCAGGCAAATGGTATTTTTGAGCTCAGGGCCCACGCCAAGCACGCAAGGGCCCTTTTGGGGCAGGAAGACCGGGGATGGTACATAACCTCTTGCCCGGCGCAGGAAGACAGAATCCGGCTGTTCAGCAAAAACCACAGAATCATCACAGCGCACTAATATGTCCCTGTTATGAAAAAGAAAATAATCAGCAATGGAGTTCAAACGCGTAAATGCTTCCCTGTTGCCAAGGCTGATGGGTTCAGAGCTGAAATTGCCTGAGGTCATTACTAAGGCTGGCAGCATGTCTTGCTGGCTGTGTTCTTTCAGATAATGAAAAAGCACCATGTGAAACGGAGTATACGAAAGCATGAGGCCGAGATTGTCAGTGTCTGGAGACAGGAGGGAGCTTAAGGGAAAAGGCTTTCTGATGGGCAAAATTACTATCGGGTGCTCCATGCCTGTGAGGACGTCTTTCTGGCTCTTGTTGATACTCGCAATTTTTTTTGCGGTGTCTATGTCTTGAACCATGACAGCCAGGGATTTTCCAGGGCGGTTTTTCCTCTGACGCAGAGTCTCTATGGCCTGGTTGTTTTGGGCGTGACAGACTAAGTGAAATCCCCCCAAGCCTTTGGCCGCAATGATTTTGCCCTGGGCAAGCAGTTGCGCAGTCATTTCCATGGCCTGTTTTTTTTCAGCGATCATTTGACCCTGATTATCTGTAAGCCAGACCTGTGGTCCACAAACAGGACATGCATTGGGCTGGGCATGAAATCTTCGGTCCATGGGATCGTTATATTCCCTCATGCATTCCGGGCACATATCAAAGCAGGCCATGGAAGTCATGGGGCGGTCATAGGGGATGGAACGGGTTATGGTCAGTCGCGGGCCGCAATTGGTGCAGTTGGTGAACGGATACAGATATCTTCTGTCCTTGGGGCTGAATATTTCTCTTGTACAGTCCAGACAAATGGACGCATCAGGACTGATGAGTACCGAATGATTTTTTCCTGAAGTGCTGGGGGTTATTACAAAACTTTGTGCATGGCTCAGGTCATCAAGTTCAGATGCAAATATTTCAGTGATCTGAGCCAGAGGTGGGTATTTTGTCAAAAGGTCTGATTGAAATGAATCAATATTTTTGGGTTGACCCTGAACATCAATGATCACGCCTTGCTCGTTATTGGATACTGACCCGGTCAGGGAATGTTCTCTGGCCAGGCGATAGACAAAGGGCCTGAAACCCACTCCCTGAACCCGGCCATTGACAGTTATTTGTTTTCTTTCCATTTTTTAAGTTTTAAGCTGAAGGTAAAGTCAAATCAATAAAGTGCTTTAGACTATAATTGTCAAATAAAAACCATATTATCAATGTCATTTTTAGATAATTTTTGACTGTCAAGTTCATATGAATTTGAGTGTGAAAGATGTGGTGAACAGATACAATATTTTTATGCTTAGCAAGTTCCTGTGGGTGGTACAAGCAGAGTTTGAGCTTGAGTAAAGTATGTCTTGACATAAAGAAAAAATAGATAGATATTTTCTTTATGAAAAAGAAAGAATTTATAAAGCAAATTATCAGGACTTTTCATCTTCAGGAAGAGTTTCTGGTCAAACATAGAGATATTGATATTCCTGTTAGTACAGGTAAGATAATCACCATAAAAGGGGTGCGGAGATGTGGTAAGACATCCATTCTTCTTAATACAGTTAACAGGCTTTCCAGGGATATTGATAAAAAATTAATTATCTTTATCAACTTTGA
>JBHEPK010000145.1:3131-5231 GCA_046260325.1 Desulfonatronovibrio sp. | reverse complement strand
AAATATTCTTTCCTCCAATAAAAAGTGTAACCGGTGGGATGCAGGTTCTTATTCAGCTGGCTGAACAGTTCCAGGCATCTAATACAAACACGGCCTTTTATCTCTGGGAAGATGGGCATGAGACCATGCTGAAAAATAAGGGCTTTGAAGTCATGGTGGGTAAAAATACACACTTTGCTCCAGAAGATATATTTCTGGTGCCTGAGGGTTGGCCCAATGTTCTGCCCATGGCCTTAAACTCCGGAGCAAGGTGCGTAGTTTACTGTCAGAACTGGGCATATCTTTTCAGCGGATTGCCTGAAGATGTGGCCTGGTCTGACTTACCTGTGGATTTCATTTCTGTTTCTGATCCTGTGAGAATATTCATCAAAGAATCCCTGGGTAAAGATGCACCTGTTATCAGGCCTTATATTGATCAGTCCTTGTTTGCTCCCTTTAAAAAAAAGCCGAAAGGGATTATAAATATTTCCTATATGCCCAGAAAAAACAGGGCACTTTACAAGCAGATCCGAAGAGTTTTTGAAGCAAGGAACCGCAATTTGTCTCTAAAAATTAAATGGATCAATATTGAAGGGCTCGAACAGCAGGAAGTGGCCCAGCACTTAAAAAACAGTCATATATTTCTAACAACAGGATTTCCCGAAGGATTTTCTCTTCCCCCCTTAGAGGCGATGGCCTGCGGATGCCTTGTGACAGGATTTGCAGGTTTTGGTGGGTGGGATTATATGCGCCAGGCCTGTAATGGATACCTTCCTCAAATACCATTGCGACCGGCACCATGGCAAGGAAACGGGTTATTTTGTGCTGATGGAGATGTATTGAGTGCTGCTCTGAACCTTGAGAAAGCTGTACAGCTCATTGTAAACAGGGATGAAAAATTATCAGATATCCTTGAAAACAGCATCATGACCGCACAAAGTTTTTCCAGAGAAAGTCAGGCAAAAGAAATTGCAGAGTGTGAATTATTGGCCACTAAATGATGCTCCTGCCAAAAAAAAATTTGCAGGCAGTGTTAAGTTTTAAGTGTTAAGTGTTAAGTTGAAAGTAAAAGTCAAATATTTACAAAATTCAAACTGTGCTTTTAACTTCAGTCCTGGACTTTGTGCAGTTGTATCCTGAATCACACTAAAACTTTTTCAAGCTCCTGTCTCAGGTCGGATAATCTGAAAGGTTTGTGCAAAAATCCGGCTAATCCCTGTCCTTCAAATCTCTGTGTTGCTTCCTGTTCGTTATATCCGCTGCACAGGATGACTTTTACATGCGGATCAATTTTCCGCAGATGTTCAAAAGTGGCAGCACCATCAAGATTTGGCATCATCAGATCAAGTATGACACAATCTATCCTGTCATGATTTTCTTTAAAAATCTTGAGGGCTTCGTCTCCGTCTGAAGCAGTCAGGGTCTTATATCCAAGATCCTCCAGAGCTTCCTGGGCCAGCTCTCTTATCATCTGTTCATCATCCACAATAAGAATCATACCAGTAATATCATCCATAGATTCCTTGACTGATTCAGGCTTATGAATACTGCTCAATAACTGTTCATCTTCCTTATCAGGAATGGGAAACAACACGGTAATTTCTGAACCCTGTCCTGGTGAACTTTCAACAATTATTGCACCCTTATGGCCCTGGATGATCCCAAGGACTGCCGACAGGCCAAGACCTCGCCCTGTAAACTTTGTTGTAAAGAAAGGATCAAACAATTTTTTAATGGTCTCAGAATCCATACCAGTACCGTTATCAGACACCTGAAGCCATACATAGTTGCCCGGCTTAGGCTTGTATTCACCCCTGCCAGCGCTGAGGGAATCAGCATCATAATATTTTTTCCCACTGGATATGCTTACCTTGCCGCTCTTGGACTCAAGTGATTCACAGGCATTGGTTATCAGGTTCATTACAACCTGCTGAATCTGTCCCGGATCAGCAAGAACATGAGGAATGTCCGGATCAAGTTCCAATTCAAGGCTTACTTTTTTAGAGATGGTGGACATAAACAACTGGGCATTTTCAGTGGCTGTCTGGTTTAAATCCACCATTTGAAGTACAAATTTTCCTTTACCAGAGTATGCTAACATCTGGCGGGTAAGATCCGCAG
>JBHEPK010000145.1:0-3121 GCA_046260325.1 Desulfonatronovibrio sp. | reverse complement strand
CTTTCAGGTGAATGCTCATCCAGATTCTTTAAAGCCATTTCAATATTACCCATCATGGCTGCAAGAAGATTGTTAAAATCGTGGGCAATTCCTCCAGCCAAGACTCCAAGGCTTTCAAGTTTCTGAGAATGAAGCAGACGTCTTTCCATGCTGAGGCGATCTGCCTCAGCATTTTTGACATCAGTTATATCCCGCCCAACTCCCACAATGGCAATTACATTTCCCTGGTCATCAAGGATTGCCTTATCTGCCCAGGCTAACCAGCGCCAGCCATGTCTTGTCATCGCCCTTTGCTCAAGATAACAGGAATAAGGTGGTTTAAATAGAGATTCCATGGCCCTGGCAGTCTGTTTTTGATCATCTTCATGAACCCGAGGCATAAAATTTTGACTAAGAAGCTCTTCCTCACTGATATCAAAAAGATCACAGTAGGACCTGCTGACAAACTGGAACCTTCCTTCAGGGTCAATTTTTACTACCAGGTCAGTCTGATTTTCAATGAGCAGTCTGTATTTTTCTTCACTCTCGCGCAGAGCCTCTTCATCCTGCTTGCGCTTGGTAATATCTTTAAAAATGGAGACAGTTTCATGATTTTTAGTTTTGTATAATGTAATTTCAAACCATTTTCCATCATGCAATGGTTCTTCAAAATACTCAAAAGGGTGCTCAAAAATCTCGATCTTTTCAGATATCCATTCATCTTTTCCATGAACTGCATTCTTAAAAAAGCCGGCATCAGCACATGAACCAATGAATTCATTAAAAGAAACACCCTGACTGACCCTGGCCCCGGGAAAATAAAAAAATTCCTTAAAGTTGGAGTTGTAAAGCAGGATGCGATTGTTTTCATCAAACAGAACAAAACCTTCATCAAGGGCTTCAATGGCGTCAAAAAGCCTGGTTTTGGCTAATTCAGCCCGGGCTTCAAGTTCTTCGAGCAGACCGGATATACGTTCAGCCATGTTATTAAAAGTTGTGGAAAGCTGGCCCAGTTCATCTGCTGAAGAAACACAAGCCCGGGCTGACAGATTGCCTGAACTCAGTTTTTCTGCAGCTGAAGACAGGTTGGAAATATTTCTAACTATTGTTTTAAATAAAACTATGGATATAGCAGATAACAGTGTTATCGAAAAAAACAGGGCAGCCCCGAGAATCAAATATGCAGTACCCGCAGTACTCATAATAGACTTGCGGGCATCTTCAACTTCTGTATTGGCCTGGGATATGAGCTTGGTGGATATAGGTTCAAGAGACTGCATCTGCAGATCAAACTCATTAAATTTACTGATAATATCCCGGTCGATCTCCAGAACCTTCAATGCCTTTTCTCTGTATTCTTCCAAGAGGCGAACAAGTCTTTTCTTTTGAGATGAATCTATGGAGGAAGCATATTTCAAATAGCTTTCCATGGTGGAAAGGCTGTTGAATGATGACTGCATATACGGTCTTTGCCGTGTTAACAGGTAGTCTTTTTTATGGACCTGTGAATCCCTGGTTAGAAGTATAAGTTCGGGAATATGTGTATTTTCAACAGCCTCATAAAGCTGATCAAAAATACGAGACAAGGCAAATTGAACTCCTGTATCTTTGTCAGCAAGGACAGCAACCAGATCAACAGCCTTGTCAACAGCCTCAGAGTATCTTTCAGCTGCTGAAAGATAAAAATCTATGTTAACAATATTGTCTCTCAGTTCTTCACTAACTTCTGAGTCAGCAATTAGTTCCTGGAGTTCTTGGCTTGAATCTATTACCCTGTCCATTTCCTGATGGATCTGATTTACATAAAGATCTCTACTCTGCTCAAACCCCATTCTTTGCCAACTCAGGAAAAAATCACGTTCCAACTGCCTGGCTCTTTGCAGTCCTGATTCCATCTCCATAGCTTTATTTCTTATTTCTGTGCTGGAAACAATTCTGTTTTCCACACGGGATTTGATTATTCCGATGGAAACAAAACCGGTTACAGCAACCAGGATAATCATAAAGAGCATAAAGCTCATGGATATGATAAGCTTGGCGTTTATGCCAAGACTGTACCATTTGTTTTTTACCTTTGAAATAATATTCATAAATTCAAATTAATCTCAATTTTTTATAATCAATTTGATGGCTTATCTGGGTCGTACTCAAAGGTTGCCATTACGTTTTTTTGCAGTTCACTATAGCCGGCATCTGGATCATCAAGCTGAAAAAGTTTATATTTGGGAACTCCGCAATCTCCAGTTTCCCCGCAACTAAGGCTTCCGGTCAGGCCTGAAAATTCCTTAAGTGCTCTCATGTGGTCACGCAGAGACTGACGTTCGATAATTAAAGAACCATCATCAAGAAGATAGGATGTTTCCTTTATACTATTAAGCAGAATCATGGCCGCATCATAATTGTGCGCCTGATATGTTCCTTGAGGTTCTACCTCAAAAAAATTAAAAAAATCCTGAAAAAATTCTTGATATTTTTCTCCATCAGGCAAGCCAGGACCAGTAAAATACATTCCTTTGCCTGAATGTCCTATGCTGTCTACGAACACGGAATTGAGCAAACCGTCAGCACCCATTAAATCAAGGGAGTTTAAGCTGTTTATTGTTTTTGCATGTTCTACAAGATAATTGCCTTCAGGAGGAAAAATGGGGAAAAATAGAATTTCTGCATATGTACCAGCAATGGCTTGAAGAAGAGGGATCATATTCTTATCACCCCGATTAACTTCAGAAGAGAAAACAATCTCTCCACCATGTTCCATAAAAGATTTTTCAAATGAAGATACCAGACCTCTGGTATAGGCGTCTCCATCACTTACGGTTGCGGCCTTTTTGTGTTTGAGTTCATTATAGGCAAAATGGGCAGCTGCTATGGCCTGATATCTGTCGTTAGGAGCTGTCCTGAAAAAGCCTGGTTGCCAGTGTTCGCCTTTCACACCATCATTGCCAGTAAGGGCCGGGGTAGTGGAACACCCGGAAATCATGACCATTCCGGCTTCAGATATTATTTCAGCTGCAGGAATGGTTGAGATGGAACAGGTTGTGCCATGTACTCCAACTATCGTGGAATCTGAAACAATCTTACGCGCAGCTACGAAACCACCTTCCCGGGTACAACTTCCGTCTTCAATGGCAATGGATACGGG
>JBHEPK010000144.1:0-5276 GCA_046260325.1 Desulfonatronovibrio sp. | reverse complement strand
GAATAAGTTGTGGTGAATAGTTAAAATTTTGTAAATATCATCAGATACCAAGGAACAGTTATGGATAAATTAGTAATAAAAGGCGGTACAAGGCTTGAAGGTGAGATACGAATAAGCGGTTCTAAAAACGCTGCCCTTCCCATTCTTTTTGGGGCACTCATGGCTGAAGGCGACGTGACCTTAGAGAATGTTCCTGGTCTGCGTGATATTCATACAACACTTAAGCTTCTTACCCTGTTGGGCTGTGAGTCAGGTTTTAAAGAAAAAAATGTAGAAATACGGGCAGGACAGCTTATTCCGGAAGCCCCATATGATCTGGTAAAAACCATGCGGGCTTCGGTTCTCTGCCTTGGTCCTCTTCTGGCAAAAATAGGCAAGGCCAAGGTAGCACTGCCCGGAGGATGCGCCATTGGTTCACGTCCTGTAGATCTTCATTTACGTGCTCTGGAGCAGATGGGAGCTGAATTTGAGCTTGATTCCGGATACATTTTTGGAAGCTGCTCGAGACTTGCTGGTGCACATATAATTTTTGATTTTCCAACAGTAGGTGGAACGGAAAATCTTTTAATGGCAGCCTGTCTGGCTTCCGGCACAACAGTGCTGGAAAATTCGGCAAGGGAGCCGGAGATTGTTGATCTGGCCAATTTTCTCATAGCCTGCGGAGCTAAGATAAAGGGACATGGTACAAGCATTATTACAATCGAGGGAGTTTCAAAACTTTCAGGCTGCACTTACCGGGTCATGTCTGACCGGATTGAAGCCGGCACATATATGGTTGCCGGGGCAATTACAAAAGGGGATATCTTATTGACCAATTGTCCTTTTGAAGAACTTGAATCAGTTATTGCCAAACTCAGGGAAATGGGAGTTCTTATAGAAAATCAGGATAATGGAGTCCGGGTTAAAGCTGACAATGAGCTTAATTGTGTGGACGTTGTTACATTGCCATATCCTGGCTTTCCCACAGATATGCAGGCCCAGATCATGGCACTCATGTGTGTATCTCAAGGCTCAGGGATGGTCAAAGAAACCATCTTTGAAAACAGATTCATGCATGCCCTTGAGCTGATACGTATGGGTGCGGACATTAAACTTTCCGGACAGACAGCCTTGATAAGAGGAGGTGCTCAGTTAACCGGAGCCCCGGTCATGGCATCAGATCTCAGGGCCAGTGCCAGTCTGGTACTGGCCGGGCTGCGGGCCAGAGGAAAGACAGAAGTTCAGAGGATTTACCATTTGGACAGGGGTTATGAGAGCATGGAAAAAAAATTGTCCGGAGTTGGTGCTGATATCTATAGAGAAAAAGAATAAGTCAATGATGATAGGGATGTCCCCGGATAATTGTCTGGGCCCGGTAGATCTGTTCCATGAGCATAATAGCTGCCAGTTCATGGGGGAGGGTCATGGAACCGAGACTGAGCAACAAATCAGATTTGGATTTGACGCTTTGGCTTAGACCATAGGCTCCGCCAATGATAAAACAGGGCATTCTGGCAGGGTCCTGCTCAAGACTGCCGAGCTCCCGGGAAAAATTTATTGAAGTAAAGGATTTTCCTGTTTCATCTAAGGCCAGGACATAATCTTTTGGTTCCAGCCGGTCTAATATGAGCCGGCCTTCTTTTTCCATACGGGAATGGATATCACCATTTTTTGCGTCCTTAATAGTGAGAATATCCACCTGTGTGTATGGTTTTATTTTTTTTAAATAAAAATCAAAGGCTTCCTTTCGGAAGCCTTTGCGAATTTTGCCCACCAGAACAATCTTGAGACCACGCACGCTTAATCCTGATGGTTTACTGCTTTGCCAATAAGTTCCGGCATTGAGGCCAGATCAGGGCAGATAATCATACCTGAATCATGCATTGCCTGAAGCTTTGCCTTTATCCCTCCACCGGCTGGATCAAGAATGGCTCCGGCATGACCTAAGGTTTTGCCTGGAGGAGCTGTCTGCCCGGCAATGAATCCGAAAACAGGTCTGTTAAAGCCTTTTTCTTTGAGCCTTTTACCGAGATCTTCCTCAGCACTTCCTCCAATTTCTCCAAGCACGAGGAGGGCTTCACAGGACTGATCAGCATGAAGAAGCTCACAAATGTCATTAAAGTCCTGACCTATGAACGGGTCACCTCCAATTCCCACGCAAAGAGACTGGCCTATTCCTGACATACTTAATCTGTGTACACATTCATAGGTCAGAGTGCCGCTTCGGGAAAGAACAGCCACAGGTCCGGGTTTAAAAATTGATCCTGGCATAATTCCAATTTTTGTCTGCCCCGGGACTATCAATCCGGGTGTATTTGGTCCTATAAGCCTTGAACTGGATTTTCTGATAACAGGGAGAATCTTGAGCATATCCTGCTGGGGAATTCCCTCAGTAATGCAGACTATCCAGGGTATTGAACAGGATACCGCTTCAAGAATTGCATCTACAGCAAATCTGGCTGGAACAAATAAAATAGAAGCATCAATTTTATGATCATTGCAGGCTGATGCAACACTGTTGTATACAGGGATGTTCAAAACATCAGTACCACCCTTAAAAGGAGTTACTCCAGCCACAATATTGGTTCCATATCCCTGCATTTCTCTGGCATGCATCATTCCTTCCCTGCCGGTGATGCCCTGGACCAGAACTCTGGTGTTTTTGTTTATTGGAAACGGGGTGTTTGTTTCAAATGTTTTAAATGCAGATTTTTCAATGTTTACAGGAAATTCCAGACGTTCAAAGTCAAGACCTGTGCCAGGATCTGGATTCAGATCCTGCAGGACCCTGACAGCTTCTGAAAGATCTTTGACAGCATAAATATTATCAGCTGGAAGGCTGTTGATTATTTCTAAGGCCTCATTGGATTTGAAACCGGAAAAACGCACAACAATAGGTTTGGACGGTGCCATTCCCTTTAATGCCGCAGACAAAGCCCTGGCTACTTTTTCACACGAAAGTATGCCGCCGAATATATTAATAAAAATTGTCCGGGCTGACTCATCGTCAAACAGAATATTCAGGGCCTCTTCCATTCTTTCCTGGTTTGCTCCGCCTCCAAGATCAAGAAAGTTGGCCACAGGCAGTCTGGAAAAATTCAACAGATCCATGGTTGCCATGGCCAGGCCTGCACCATTAACCATCAGCCCCACAAAACCACTGAGCTTATGATAGCTTAAACCTGCCTGTCTGGCAGTGATCTCCTGAGACCTGTAGTGTTCAGGGGTATAGTATTCTTCAAGCTCTGTATTAAGATCAACAAAGTTGTCATCAATTTCAACCTTACCGTCCAAGGCCATAAACTGATCATCTTTGGTAATAATCAATGGATTGATTTCTGCCAGCAACAGATGATTATTCTGTACTGCCTTAAAAAGATTTCTCAAAAGTTCAGCCCATGGCCTGAGCATTTCTTTTCCAGAACTCAAATGAAAAAATCCCTGCCGGATCTGATAATCACACAGACCAACCAGGGGATCGATTTCCATGAGCATGAGGTTGTCAGGGCTTGATGATTCAATGTCCACTCCGCCTTCTTTGCCGATGGACAGGGCATACTTTCCCGTACTTCTGACCACTGACATGGAAACGTATATTTCTCGTTTTATATCGGCTACAGGTTCAACCCGGACAAAGGGTACATTTTGTTCCTTGATGGTCAGGTCAAATATTTCCCGGGCAATTGAGCTGAACTCATCAGGACCATCAGCCTTTTTTATGCCTCCGGCCTTGCCTCTGCCTCCGGCAAGAACCTGAGACTTGATAATCACGGGATAGGCAAAAGGCGGTGTATAACCATCCACCTGAGACAATGATAAAAGGTCTCCGGAAGGAGTGGGAATATTAAACCTTGAAAACAGCAGTTTACTTTTATGTTCATTAAGCTTCATTTTATTTTCCTTTTAGAAGCATTGTTCTTCGAGGTCTATCAGATCATAATAAACTTCTCTGCGTCTGGCCAGGGTAACCTTGTCCCCGTCAACGATGATCTCTGCTCCCCTGGATCTGGAATTATACTGTGAAGACATGGTAAAGCCATAAGCTCCTGCTGAAAAAACGGCCAGGAGTTCATCCTGATCCACCTCTCGCATTTCCCTGTCCTGGGCCAGAAAATCTCCTGTTTCACAGATAGGCCCGACAACATCAGCCATTTTTACAGGTCCGTCTTTCTGCTCTACACAGTCTATACGGTGATATGATCCATAAAGAGAAGGCCTCACAAGATCATTCATGGCCGCGTCAACAATTATGAAATTTTTAGAAGGTGATTTTTTGGTATATAGGACTCTGGTCACAAGGATTCCTGCATTACCGGCAATTACTCTCCCTGGCTCGAGAATAAGGGTCAGATTCAGATCTTTGAGGTTTTCCTTGATGGCCTTTCCAAATTCCACAGGGTGAGGCGGAGTTTCTTCATCATATGTAATTCCAAGTCCTCCTCCAAGGTCGAGATATTTGATCTCTATGCCCAGGTCTTTAAGCTGCAGGTTAAATTTTTTGATTCTGTTCAAAGCCTCAATAAACGGCTCAATGCTTGTAAGCTGTGATCCGATATGACAGTCAATGCCCACTGGATCTATGTTGGGCAGGTTTTTGGCAAGTTTGTATGATTCAAGGGCCTGCTCAATATCAAGACCGAACTTGTTTTTCTTAAGTCCAGTGGAAATGTAAGGATGGGTTTTTGGATCAACATCAGGGTTTATGCGCAGACTTATTCTAACTGTAGTATCCATTTCAGCGGCGACCTGATTTATTTTTTCCAGTTCCTGTCTGGATTCTACATTAAACATGAGAATATTGGAAATAATGGCCTCTCTGATTTCATGCTCACGTTTTCCTACCCCGGAATAAACTATTTTCTGGGGATCAACTCCAGCTTTGAGTGTCCTGAACAACTCCCCTCCAGAAACAATATCCATTCCCGAGCCCATTTTAGAGAGCATCTTGAGAATACACAGGTTTGAATTGGCCTTTACAGAATAGCAGGTCAAATGAGCTATGCCTTCAAATGCGCTGTCAAAAGCTTCAAAATGCCTCTTAAATGTTTTTGCTGAATAGATATAAAGGGGAGTATCGTGTTCCCTGACCAGTTCTTCCACGCTGACATCTTCAGCAAATAATTTTCCGTTTCTGTATTCAAAATGATGCATA
The DNA here is from genome assembly GCA_046260325.1 of Desulfonatronovibrio sp. Lineage (GTDB taxonomy): Bacteria > Desulfobacterota > Desulfovibrionia > Desulfovibrionales > Desulfonatronovibrionaceae > Desulfonatronovibrio. The sequence continues at coordinate 145 of JBHEPK010000144.1, read as the reverse complement.
AACTCTCCATGGGTTGTTTTTATCATATCTTTATTTGACAATTTCAAAAAGCTTGGCAGCTGAATTGAATTTACTTTCAGCTTTCAGCTTAAAACTTTTAACTCTAAGTTAACCATCTATTTTTCAATAAGGATGACATTGGAAG
>JBHEPK010000143.1:0-5310 GCA_046260325.1 Desulfonatronovibrio sp. | reverse complement strand
GATTAGCAATATTCAGCATATGCTTTGTTCGTGAATTTATATAAGGAATAAAAAATGGCAAATAAAAAACCACATATATCCATGCCCACAGAAAAACTGGTCAAACGCGTCTTAGACATGAGTCCGGAAAATTTCAAATCCTGGCCTGAATCTGTCCGTGACCTGGCTCTAAGTCTTGCAGGCGAACTTTTTTTAATCCGTTACAATCCGTTTATCAATCACGATATGGTTCAGAAAAGTGTCTGGTCAACCCTTAATAATGAAAGATCCACCCTGTCTCCACAATATTTCCAGGAAATATCCCAGCGCTTAGAAAAATACTGGCAGACCTATTTAGACGATCTGGAGTTCAAAGGACAGGTTGCAAGAAATTTATCCAAGCATCTGAATCCCAAAAATATTGGTACTGCTCCAAATACCATCATTGAATGCTCCACTGATGCCACAGATTTGCGTATGGAGCTTCCCATGATGGTCCTGTTTCCGGAAACAACATCCGAGATTCAATCCATTGTACGCCTGGCCAATGAAATGAAATTTACCATCATCCCGAGAGGCGGAGGTTCAGGACTTACTGGCGGTGCGATCCCGGCCATGCGAAGAAGCGTCATTATAAGCATGAGCAGAATGAAGAAAATATTAGATATTGACAAAGAAAACATGACCTTATGTTCCCAAACAGGTGTTATCACCTTGGATGCAATTAAGGCTGCAGCGATGGAAAATCTGCTTTTTACAGTAGACCCCGCTTCAAAGGCAGCCTCTTCCCTTGGGGGAAATGTCTCTGAAAACGCTGGTGGGCCTTTTGCATTTGAATACGGCACAACCATAGATAATGTATTCAGCTATAAAATGATTATGGCCAATGGTGAACTCATAGAGATTAAAAGAGTAAATCATCCCGGCCACAAAATACTGCTGGACGAAGATGTAGAGTTTGAAATTCTTAATGAACAGGGAAAGGCTATTGATAAAATCATCCTGAGAGGACAGGACATCAGAAGCCCGGGCCTTGGAAAAGACGTTACCAATAAGTATCTGGGCGGTCTTCCGGGCATTCAGAAAGAAGGCGTGGATGGGATTATTACAGAAGCCTGTTTTACCCTTCATCCCAAAATGGCCATGTCTAAGGTACTTTGTTTGGAATTTTACGGTCATTCCATGCACAATGCCATGCAGGTTATTAAAGACATTGTTGGATTCAGGGATGAAATCAGAAAGACCGGTGACCTGGTTAAGATCTCTGCCCTTGAGGAATTTGGCTCCAAGTATGTTCAGGCCATAGAATACCAGAAAAAGTCCCTTCAGTACGAAGGTGAACCAATGTCAGTGCTTATCCTGCAGTTAGACTCCAATGATGAACAGGCCCTGGGCCAGGCTGTGGAAAAAATTGTTGATATTGCCTCACCTTATGACCAGGTGGATGTATTCGTGGCTGCTGACAGCAAGGAAGCAGAAATCTTCTGGGAAGACAGACATAAGCTTTCAGCCATAACCAAAAGAACCAGTGGATTCAAAATAAATGAAGACGTAGTTATTCCCTTAGATGTTATTCCAGAATTTTCAGATTTCATTGAAAATCTGAATCTCTATTATCTCGCCCTGGCCTATCGCAAAGCCTTGAATAAAGTTCTGGATTTACCTCAGGCGGATATGGATGATGAATTTATCCATATGGAGCTTGAAGTGGCCATGGGCGTTCTAAAAGGAAATATCAGCAAGGATGAGCTGCCTGAAGAAATATTCCATGTCCAGATTGGTTTCTTTTTTCAAGACCTTAAGGGGCGGTATCCAGAGCTGCACAAAAATCTGGAAAAAATACTTACAGAACTGAACAACACCAAGGTGGTTGTGGCCAATCATATGCACGCAGGTGACGGAAATTGCCATGTAAATATCCCTGTCAATTCCAATGATCCGGCAATGATGCACCTGGCAGAAGAAGCAGCAGGCAAAGTCTTTGAACGGGTGCTGGAACTTAAGGGCCAGGTTTCAGGTGAGCACGGTATTGGTATTACCAAAATCGGTTTTCTTTCGGATGAAAAAATTGCTGCGATTAAAAAATATAAAAAAGAAGTTGATCCCAACAATATATTCAATCCTCAAAAACTTGTCCGCAAAGATTTACCTGTTTTTCCATACACTTTTTCCTTTAATCAGCTCATTGAAGACCTGAGCAAAACCGGTCTTGAGGAAAAAGACAGGCTTATAAACCTTTTAAAGAGTATTCAGACCTGTTCCCGTTGCGGTAAATGCAAACAGACCTGCCCCATGTACCTGCCCCAGAAGGGCCTGCTGTTTCATCCCAGAAATAAAAATATTGCCATGGGGGCACTCATAGAAGCCCTGTATTATACTCAGGTTACCCAAGGCGATCCTGACCCCGAGGTTATGGGACACTTAAGGCGGATTATGGAGCATTGCACAGCCTGTGGTAAATGCACTCAGGCCTGTCCTGTAAAAATCGAAAATGCCAAAGCAGCCTTAGAAATGCGCTCTTTCTTAGATATCAGCAAAGCTTCAGGCCACCCGGTAAAAAACAGAGTGCTTAAATACCTGAGTCAGGAACCAGGCAAGAACATACCAAGGGCCGCCAGACTCGCTGGAATAGGTCAGAGGATTCAAAACACCGCGCTGGGCATTGTTCCTTCATTCTGGCGCAAAAAACTGACCAGCCCTCTGTTCAGGGACAAATCTCCTGAAATTGGAATACGAAATCTTTCCCAGGCCTTACATCCTGATAAAAATAAGATATTTACACCGGCAAAAAGCAATAGCCAGGAGACTGTACTTTATTTTCCAGGATGTGGAGCAGGACTTTTTTACAGGGATATTGCAATAGCCAGCATAGCTTTAATTTTAGAGTCAGGTCGAAGTGTAATTTTACCCTCAGAACATCTCTGCTGCGGGTATCCATTGCTGGCAGGGGGATGCAGCCAGAGTTTCCAGAAAATTCAGATGGACAATAAAAAGATTCTGCGAAGCCTTGTGGAATCATCCATTAAGCTTGGCTTTGAACCTTGTCATGTCCTGACTTCATGCGGGACATGCAGGGAAGGAATTAGTGAATATCACTTGAGAACATCTACTGATAAACTCAAACATATGGATGTTGTGCAGTTTCTTTTACAGAAATTGCCAAAAACAAACATTCAATCTAAGGAAAAGATCCTTTATCATCCAGCATGTCATGCTGAATGGACAGGTGTAAATTCTCTCAAGGCTGGGGAAATATACGCAGACAGCATAGCTGATTTTTTGGGAACAGATGTTGAAATCAGTCCTGGATGTTGCGGAGAATCGGGACTGGGTGCCATAACATCCCCTGAAATATACAACCTCATCCGTACAAGAAAACAGGAAATTCTCAGCGAACAACTTCCTGAATACTCTGATAAATCTCCTTTTTTAGTGGGCTGTCCTTCGTGCAAGATAGGTATCTCCAGAAGTATGAGCGAATTGAAAAATGAAATGAAGGTCATGCATACTGTGGAATATATGGCTAAGACAGTACTTGGTGAACAGTGGAAAAAGGACTTCCTCAAAAAAATCAAGGCGGCTGAATCAAAAGGGAAAGTGCTGTCAATCTGACTTAAAATGTCAAAGACAGGTATTTAATGCGCTATTTAGGAATAGATTTCGGCATAAAAAGGATTGGCCTGGCAATCAGCGGACCTGACAGTACAATGGCCTTTCCTTTTAAAACCATATTTCGTACTACCAGACAGGCAGTATTTGATGAAATTGTTGAAATTATCAGTCAGGAAAAGATTGATGCTGTTGTTCTGGGCATTCCTCTGAATAGTGATCCTGACAATATGACCAGTAGACAGGTAAAAAATTTCAAGGAAAGTCTGGAAAGAAGAATACAGATCCCAGTTCATATCATTAATGAAGCCTTTACCTCTTCAGAAGCAAAAATTATCCTCAAAGAAAGAGGACTTGACTTTAAAAAAGAAAAAGAAGTCCTGGACCAGTTGGCTGCGGTACTTATCCTGGAAACTTTTCTATCAGAGCGGTGAAAATATCATGAAAAAAACATTAATAGTCCTGATCATCCTTATTCCATTATTTTTTCTTGCTGGAGCCGGATATATTTATCATATAATCACCACGCCTCAAAGTATCCAATCCAATGATGTGAACGTTAAAATCAGTCCTGGACAAAGCTTCAAAAATACCGCTGCCCAGCTTTATGCCCAAGACCTTATATCCTCTCAGGAGATATTTTATTATCTCGGACGCGCCACAGGCCAGGCACGGGAAGTTAAGGCCGGACATTTTCAGGTGAATGCTGCATGGAATATGCTTGAGATACTTGAGCATCTGACTCGTGGACAGGAAGCACTTTACCGACTGCAAATCCCTGAAGGACTTACCTGGTGGCAGATCGGCAGGATTTTGGAAAACCAGGGCTTGGCAGATTTTGATGAGTTTCGGGAATTAGTCAATGATCAGGATTTTCTCAGACAGCATTCAATTCATGGCCCCACAGCAGAGGGCTTCCTGTTTCCTGAAACCTATTATCTCTCTCCCACAAGGGACATGGGTGCAGAAAGACTTATTTCCGTGCTGATAAATCAATTCTGGACTTCTACAAAGGATCTGTGGGGCGATATGGAATTTGAAGAAATTTATGAAATGGTCAATTTAGCTTCACTCATTGAAAAGGAAACAGGGGTAGGCAATGAAAGAAGAATTATTTCAGGAGTTTTTCATAACAGACTGGAAAAACGAATGCTTCTGCAATGTGATCCCACAATAATTTACGGGTTAGGGGAAGATTTTGAAGGCAGGATCAGACGATCTCAGTTAGACGATTCTAACAACCTATATAATACTTACAGGCACAGAGGATATCCCCCTACCCCCATCTGCTCTCCGGGAATATCCTCAATCAGAGCGGCTCTTGAGCCGGAAAACCATAACTATCTTTATTTTGTTTCAAAAAATGATGGTTCACATCACTTCAGCAAAAACCTGCGGGAACATAACAGGGCTGTAAACAGGTATCAGAGAAACAGGTAGCCCCAAATCAGCCAAGCACTTTTTTAACTTTACCAATCAGTTCAGAAAGATCAACAGATTTGACTACATAGTGATCTGCGGCTATAGATTTCAAGTCATGCTGAAAACTGTCATAGGCTGTACAGAGAATGACCGGAATATCCTGATCCTTGGAACGAATTTCCTGCAAAAGATCCAATCCTGACTTATCTTGACCGAGCTTAATATCAAGCACAATAAGATTCGGACTTTCTTTTTCCAGGATTGGCAAAATTTCTTCACTTCCATCTGATGTAACAACTG
>JBHEPK010000142.1:0-5319 GCA_046260325.1 Desulfonatronovibrio sp. | reverse complement strand
AGCCTCAACTATTCAGCCTACCTGGCTGAAATCATCAGGGGAGGAATCCAAAGCATTGACCATGGTCAGCATGAAGCAGCCAAAGCCTTAGGCATGACTTATGCCCAGACCATGCGCAGGGTAATAATCCCCCAGACATACAAAAGACTCATGCCGCCCATAGGCAATGAATTCATTGCCCTGATCAAAGATACTGCACTGGTTTCAACCATTGCCATGGTCGAACTTATGCGCGCTGCAGACCAGCTTTTCAATGCCTATTTCAATGTAACGGTACTTTTTCTGGCAGCCTGCATATACTTATTTTTTACAACTATTTTTACCCTTGTCTTTGAAAAAATTGAAAGAAAAGTGGGAGAATACGAAAACAGGTAGCCATGAATTCCATCTTAGAACTCAAAAATATCTGTAAACATTTCGGCAAGCTCAAGGCCGTAGATAATGTAAGCCTCAGTATTTCCAAAAAAGAGCAGATTGCCATTATAGGACCATCAGGCTCAGGCAAGTCCACTTTGCTGCGAGCCATCAACTTTCTGGAGATTATTGATTCCGGAGAAATATTTTTTGAAGGCAAAGAGGTAGGTTATGTCAGAAAAAAAGGCAGTTTATGCCTTGATAAGCCCAAAAACATCTGCGCCCTGCGCTCGGAAATGGGAATGGTTTTCCAGCACTTTCATCTTTTTCCCCATATGAATGTCATTGAAAATGTAATGGAAGGCCCCTTGACCGTCCAGAAGAGACCAAAACGTGAAGCCATGGAAATTGGCATGGACATGCTCAAAAAAGTTGGTCTCCTCGATAAAAAGGATAAATACCCGGCCACTTTATCCGGTGGCCAGAAGCAGAGGGTTGCCATTGCCAGGGCCCTTGCCATGCGTCCCAAGCTCATGCTTTTTGATGAACCCACATCAGCGCTTGATCCGGAGCTGGTTGGAGAAGTGTTCGAGGCTATAAAAACCCTGGCCCAGGAAGGTATGACCATGATCATTGTTACTCATCAGATGGGGTTTGCCAGGGAAATGGCTGACAGGGTAATCTTCATGGAACATGGTAAATTTATCAGTCAAGGATCACCAGAAGATTTTTTTCAGGAACACTTTGATAATGAGCGCGTAAAATCATTTCTCGACAAAATCCTATAGCAATATAAGATGTTGTTCTTTATTGTCTTTTTTTCCATTTATTTATCCATGCATATTTTTGTGTGGTTCAGATTTGTAAGACAGCTTACCCCTGTCCGTAAAACTGTCATTTTGGGCTACATTCTGTGCATGGCAATGGCCCTGACTCCCCTTCTTGCTCATCAGCTCCCCCTGACCTTGCCTGAGATACTTGTTTATTCATTCTGGCAAATCACCTTTACCTGGCTGGCAGTAATATTTTATCTTTTTGTTTTTCAAGCCATCACTTTAATGCTGCAAATTATTATGTGGCCTTTTATCCGAAAAATATGGCCTGAACTTTCTTCCCGGGTTGCTGTGGGCATTATTGCATCCTGCATCTTGGTAGTGGGTTATGGTTTCTTTGAGGCATCTAAGCCATTAAAAACAGTAAACTATGAATTTGAATCTCAAAAAATAAAACATGATATCAGGTTGATATTTATTTCTGATCTCCATCTCGGCGTCCAGAAATCATCAAATCGCCTGAAAAAACTTATTGAGACCGTTGAGAAGCATGAGGCTGATCTGATAATTTTTGGAGGGGATGTTGTAAATGATCACTTAGAATGGATGGATGATGAGGCTTTGCAACTATCCAGACTTACAGTACCGTATGATAAGCACGGGGTACTTGGAAATCATGAATTTTATCCTGGACTGGATAAGTCCATTGAACTTTTTGAACAGGCTGGGATCAATATTCTGGATAATAAAAACAGACTTATAGAAAAATTTAACCTGAACCTTGTGGGGGTGACAGATCCTACACCATACCTGAATCCCAGGGAACATCAGGAATTTGTTATTATGAAACTGCTTGAGAATATTGATACAGAACAATACAACATTCTCATAAGCCACAGACCATGGGGGTTTGAGCATGCTGCCCAGGCTGGAATTGATCTTCACCTCAGCGGACATACCCACAATGGTCAGATTTTTCCCTTCAGATACTTTGTAAGGATGCAGTTCGACCATGTATATGGTCTTTATGAAAAGGGTAAGTCAAAACTCATTGTCAGCTGCGGAGCAGGAAGTTGGGGGCCACCTATTAGAGTATTCTCCCCGGCTGAAATTCTAATTGTAGATATAATTTCCAGATAGATTGTTTATTTATCAGCGTGTTGAAAAAGTCATTATCAGGCAGGCTGTTATGCTGTAGAACACATATCGCCAAGGCGGACAGTGCTTAATTTTCTATCCCAGTAGAAATCAACCTCGGCGTCTTTTACTGACTTGATTTTTGCAGACAGCTCTTCAGGATCTTTTCCTGCTTCTTTGAAATAGAGACAAAGACACAAAAGAATAAACGGATCATCCTCACTTTTAAGGGCCTTGAGGGCATTGTCATACGCTGTCATGCCCAAGTCCGGTCTTTCGCTGATAAGCCTTGCTAAAGCCCAGAATGCTCCCTTGCGTAAAGGAAGATATTCCAGAAAATTATCTGCCCCGTCATCACGCTCTACTAAGTATGAAAATAATATTGAATGAAACTCCCGGGACAGCTCCCAGTGCTCAGCCATTATCTCTCCCATACACTCGGGAGCGCCCCAGCCAATGCCCCCTGACTCATCGTTGAGAGACCACATCAGCCTGCGCATTACAATACGCCCCTGCTCAATATCCTCATCAGCCAGCTTAGACACAACCAGCCCCATGACGGTTATTGCATGCCACCTTACAAGCTCATCAGGATTAAGAAGAGCTGAGAATAAAGGACTCAGAACTGACTTGGCAGGCATACTTAAAATGTCTGACAAGGAGCCGGAAATATCTTCCCGGCTCAAAATACTGATTATATCATTTTTTCTTTTCTTCATTGGTAAGTCACTTAACCGGACTGAGATGATACTTTTTCTTTTATTTTATCTGCCAGTTCTTCACCCATTTTTCGGCATTCAGACAGATGATCGTGTGTAGGTACATTCTTAACGCGAAGCGGCGCAAAGGGCACATCAAAGCCTGCATCTTCCAAGACCAGGGCCATGGCTTTGGGGGCTTCACCGCTCCAGCCAAAGGAACCAAGGGCTGCGCCAATTCTGCCCTTAGGCTTGAGCCCTTTCATGTAGGTCAAAAAATCAGCCATCAACGGCAGCATTCCGTTATTATGGGTGGGAGAAGCACAAACCAGAGCTGCCGCGTCAGAAAATTCCCCCATGACATCGCTATGATGGAATTTCTTAAGGGACATGAATCTGACATCAATTCCCTGCTCAATCAAAGCATCTCCAAGGGCCTTGAGCATCTTTTCCGAACTGTGCCACATTGTATCAAAAACCAGGACAGCCTTTTCCTTAATTTTTTGCGCAGCAAACTCTTCATAAGCAGAGATTATATCGCCCGCGTGAGAACGCCAGATAACCCCGTGATCAGGAGCTATCATATCAATCTGCATTCCGGAATCCTTGACCCTTTTCAGTGTCTTCTGCGCAAATCCGGAAAAAGGCATAATTATATTGGTGTAATAGTGTCTTGCTTCAGACAGGAGGAGTTTAAGATCATGCTCATCATCAAATAGCTTTGAACTGGCTATGTTCTGACCGAAAGCGTCGCTGGAGATAAGAAGTTTATCTTCAGGAATATAGGAAAACATTGTGTCAGGCCAGTGAAGCATCCTGGCTTCCATAAATTGAACATTTTTCTTTCCAAGGGCAATGGATTCTCCGTCTTTCACAACCTGTACAGGCCAGTCTTTTCTGTGAAAGTGAGTTGCAAGAGATTTTTCACCCATTGGCGAACATAATATCTTTTCTGGTTTACACTTATCTACCATAAACGGCAGAGCACCGGAATGATCCATTTCCACATGATTTACTACAATATAGTCAAGTTGCTCTGGCTTGATCAGTTTGAATACCTGATGATACAGATCCCATTTAAACTTCTCAGGCACAGTATCAAACAATGTAATCTTTTCATCCATGACCAGGAAAGCATTATATGTTGTTCCTCTTCTCGCTAAGGAATAACCATGAAAATTTTCAATATTCCAGTCTATGGTTCCCACCCAGAATACGTTTTCTTTTAATTCAACTATTGCCATGTTCTCTCCGGAATTATTTAAAAAGTCTCTATGCACCTTGGTTCTTGACCAGCCAAACAAAAAACCCGCCGGATTACCGGCGGGCATATATATTTCATATCAAAAATATTAAGCCTCTTTGGCAAAATTATCCTTGGTAGCTCCGCAAACAGGGCATACCCAGTCTTCAGGAACATCTTCAAATTTAGTTCCTTCCGCAACACCGTTATCAGGATCTCCTTCTGCAGGATCGTAAACATAACCACAGATTTCGCATACCCATTTTTCCATTTTTTTCTCCTTATTGTGTTTCTTTTGTTTTTTCCACAAAATACTTTTTTTTGGATCCGCATTGAGGACAGCACCAGTCATCTGGAATTTCCTCGAACTGAGTGTCCTTAGGTAGCCCTGCCCTTGAAGCAAGGACAGGGTTATAAACATATCCACATACAACACATTCATATTTTTTCATGATCTATGCCCTTTAATTGTCTTCCTTAACGGATCCTGGACCTGCTAAGGGGCGAAAGCATTTTTTGCCTCCTCCGCACACAGGGCACTTCCAGTCATCAGGCAGGTCATGAAAACTTGTTCCCTTGGCTATTTTTCCCTTTCGATCACCTCTGTCGGGATCATAAATGAAACCACAATTTGTCATCTGGCATTGCCACATTTCTTCAGGTGCGGCCATATTAATCTCCTAAGCTTCTGCCTTCCACAGGCCATGAATGTTACAATATTCCCTCGCTGTTACTTTTTCCGCTTTAACGCAAAATTCTGCAGCAGGAGTCTGGCCTGGCTTGAGAAATTCCCTGTAAGCCCTGCCGTCAGCAACCAGCTCAATCCATTCAATATAGTGCTTTTCTTCCATGGGATGATCTACACTTCCAACACTTACTTTGTAACCATCAGAAGTCTTTTCAATCACAGGAACATGTTTTTCCTTGGCTGCGTCTACAGTATTTTCTGTCTGCAGCTTCATGGGCTGACCACAGCAAACAAGTTCTCCCTCTCCACCATGAACCAGTTCAACAATATTTCCACAAGCTTCACATTTATAAATCTCTAAAACTTTGGCCATCTTATACCTCTCTATATGTTTAAGGTTTTCAAATACAGTCTTATTATTTAAAC
>JBHEPK010000141.1:3329-5369 GCA_046260325.1 Desulfonatronovibrio sp. | reverse complement strand
AATCGCCGGTATATACAGAACTTTCCGGGCCTGGTTTTGATTTTGTTCCCAGCAGCATCCAACTTTCAGATCTGGATGCTGAATTTAAAGATGTTGGTGGAAAGGGACTGATTCTAAAGAAATGGCTGGGACAGACAAAAAATAACTATGATGTTATAATTATTGACTGTCCGCCTCAGATGGGTGTTATACTGGTCAATGCCCTGGTAGCTGCGGATCTGGTAATAATTCCCACCCAGACAGATTTTCTTGCCCTGCATGGTTTTAAATTGATCTTTGATACAATGCGTTTGCTAAACAAAGCCCTGAAAAATCCGATAAAATATAAAGTGCTGGCCACAATGTATGACCGAAGGGCAGGAGCGTGCAGACGTATCCTCAATTTGTTGCGCAAAAAAATGGGGACACGCCTTTTTGAGACAGTTATCAATACCGATACCAAGTTCAGGGAATCAAGCGCCAGAGGCAGGGTAATTCACGACTATGCGCCAAAATCAAGAGGCGCACTTGAGTATCTACTCCTGGCCAAAGAAATATCCAAAGGCATTAAGACATGAAAACACCTGAAGAATATTTTGAAGAACAAAATTTTGAGGCTGAAGAAGCTGGACAGGAAGAGCTTTCTGACAGGGAAAAATTTTTCATTGATAAATATCTTGGAGGACAGACTTCGGATATTAAGGCGGAGCTGGCTCATGAGCCTGTACCTGAGGCAGTTTTAAGCTGTTCACAGGATGATTCTCAAACTTCCCGGGATTCTTTGACACAAGCTGCAGCACAGGACAAAAAATCAGACCAGGTCTTGAGTGACAGGGACAGGTTAAAGGCAAGGGAGGAAGTCCATCTGGTAAGTTTTTTTATGGGTAAACAGGAATACGCCCTGCCCATAGAAACTGTCAAAGAGGTAATCAAATACATTACCCCAACCAAGCTCCCTGCTGCTCCTGATTATCTTGAAGGGGTTATTAACCTTCGCCAGCGGGTGACTCCCATTGTAAAGCTGGCCAAGCTCCTCAGCCCTGGCAAACCAGACCAGGGAGATGACCGTTTTATTGTGGTTTGTCATCAGGATGGTCTTCAGGTAGGTCTGCTGGTGGACAGGATTGCCACCATGTACAGGATGCCGAGAGAAGATATTGAATGGAATGTTGAGTCTGCCCTGGCCATGACTTCCAGCTTTGTTTCAGCATTGATTAAAAACAGGGAAAAGATTATTTCTATTCTGTGCATCGATAGCATTGTGAATCACCTTCTTTCAGAAAAGTAGTTTTAACGTTAACAGGTTGCCCTGAATCTCCCAATTGCTGAGTTGCTGCAGGTTGAGTTCAACGTTTAAAGTTAAAAAGTAAGAAAAATAAATTGATTCCGGACTATCGCTTGGAATTTTTGAACAGCCTGTCTAATAAGGACTTTTTGAACACGCTGTTAAAAGCTTTTTAAACATATAAATGCCTGTTTACATGTGGCCGTTAATAAGGATTTGAGCCGGAGGGACTATGCCTAAACATATCCTGGTTGTGGATGACTCCAAGACAGTACGTAATCTTATAGCTTTTATTATTAAAAAAGAGGGATTTCACGTGACCACTGCTGAGGATGGTCTGGATGCTCTGGAAAAACTTTATTCCATTTCCGGAATTGACCTGATCATTTCTGATGTAAACATGCCGCGTATGGATGGTTTTACTTTTATTAAGAACCTCAGAGAGCAGGAAGTTTTCCGTGATACGCCAATTGTTATCCTCTCCACCGAAGGCCAGGAAAAAGATATTCAGGAAGGTTTGGGGCTGGGAGCGAATCTCTATATGGTAAAACCGGCCCAGCCGGACAAACTCCTTAAAAATGTAAAAATGCTTATGGGATGATTTTCAGGCAGAACAAATGATATCCTCTATAACAGGTCAGGACGTGACCAGCACTCGAATTTATTGCTTACAGCAAAGACAGGCAGAGTCATTATGAATCAAGATTTTTTCGATCCTGAAGTATATTCAGATTTTGTAATTGAAGCCAGGGAGCATCTGGAAACCATTGAGCCCA
>JBHEPK010000141.1:0-3319 GCA_046260325.1 Desulfonatronovibrio sp. | reverse complement strand
ATGATCTTTCTCTTCTCGATGATATTTTCAGGCCCATGCACTCTTTAAAAGGGGCTTCAGGTTTTTTGGGTCTTAAAGAAATGAACTCCCTTGCTCATAAAGGTGAAAATATCCTTGATGAGCTCAGAAAGGGAAAGATGAAGATCACGTCCAGCATCATGGACCTGATTCTGGAAGCCACTGACGCCCTGAGGGAAATGGTGGACAGTCTTGAAGCACATGGCAATGAGGGAAATGTAGATACTTCACATATAATCAATCACATAGAAGAACTTTTACAGGGAGATGCTTCCCCTGCCCCGTCAGCAAAACAGCCGCCAGCCGAACCAGCTCCCCCAAAAAAAGAAGAAAAGGATACTTACAGCCTGACACTGATCAGTCAGGACCATTTGAGTGACTTTGTAGAAGAAGTTCAGGAAAGTCTGGCTGAAATGAGCGGTATGCTTCTGAGTTTAGAAAAAGATCTCGGAGCAGACAGGGAAAATATTAATAATCTGTTTCGCAGTTTTCATAACATTAAGGGCAATAGTGCGATTATTGGTTTTACCGAGATCAACAGCCTGTCCCATGAAGCAGAAACAATCCTGAACCGGATCAGAAATAATGAGCTGGAGATTACTCAGGAACTGATAGATGTACTTTTGACAATATCAGATACTTTGGAACTGATAATAAATAATGTTGATCATGAGTCCGCTGAAGTAAAAAGGCAGGACATTTCAGGTGTTCTTAAACAGGTGCAGGAAGTTATTAATAAAGAGAATACTGCCTCTCATCATGAATCACCTCAAGACGATGTTCATCCTCTTGAAAATGAGGCAAAAAGCCAGGAAAATTCTGCTGAAACATCTGTTAAAAAAACCGATAAGATTCAGGAAAACAACCAGAACGAAAATGATGTTGATCCTGATGATCTGCAGATTTTTGAGCAGGCAGTTGGACAACAGTTTGAGAATATGAAGTTTGCCCTGGAAAAAATCGAATCCGGGAATGGAAACAAGGAAGTTGTTGACGGTCTGTACAGATCACTTGTTACCATTCAGAATTCAACTGGATACATGGGCTTTGAAGATCTGAAGACTTATTCCTCCGGAGTAGCTACTCTTGTGGATCAGGGGCGTAATTCAGACCTGGATTTTTCTTTGATGGCAGATATACTGAAACAGGAAATGAGTATTCTTGTGTCCATGATTCAGAAGAAGCTCGAGAGCGTCACATCTGACGAGACAAGTAATAATGATGACACCGCGGTTCAGACAAAAGATGAGTCTGAAAAAATCGAAGAGGAACCTGTCAGGGATACTTCTGTAAAAGAATCTGAGTCTGCCCGGAAAGAAAATGGATTAGAAGAAAGTCCTGCTCCAGCAGATCCCTCCAATCCACCCGCTAAAGAACAGGGCAAGGTTAAAGACAAAACTAAAGACAAGACCAAGTCAGGCATCGCTTCCACCATCAGAGTAGAACATTCCAGGCTTGATGATCTTATGAATCTTATTGGTGAGTTAATTATCAATCGCAACAGGTTTACCATGCTTTCCAAGTCTCTCGAAGAAGGACATGATGTGGTTGAGATTGCTCAGCAACTTACTGAAACCACCAATTCCATGGCCAGGATTTCTGACGACCTTCAGGTGACCATAATGAATGTACGCATGGTTCCCGTGCAGACGGTTTTTACAAAATTTCCGCGTCTGGTCAGGGATTTGAGTCGCAAGAGCAATAAGAATGTTCAATTGATTACTGAAGGCGAAGAGACTGAGCTGGATAAGAGCGTAGTGGAGCTTATCGGTGATCCCTTAGTCCATCTTATCAGAAATTCTGTGGACCATGGCATTGAGTCTGAAGAAAAAAGAACAAAGGCTGGCAAAGATGCTACTGGAACAGTCTGGCTCAGGGCTGCCCACAGGGGCAATTCAGTAGTTATCGAGGTTGAAGATGACGGCGGAGGCATAGATCCTGAAAAAATGAAGGCCAAGGCTGTGGAGAAGAATATTATTACTCAGGAAAAAGCCCAGAATATGGAGGATCAGGAGGCTGTGGATCTGATTTTTGCTCCTGGATTTTCCACAGCAGAAAAGGTTACAGATATTTCCGGTCGTGGCGTGGGCATGGATGTGGTCAAGAATAACATCAAGAATCTTAAAGGCAGTGTGGTTGCCAGCTCCAAGCTCGGTAAAGGATCCAAATTTTCAATAACCCTGCCCCTGACTCTGGCCATAATTGATGCCCTTATCGTCAAGGTTGCAGGTCAGACCTATGCCATTCCTCTCGATGCCGTATCAGAAACCACCAAGATAGAGGCTTCAAAACTTAGTGAGATAAACAACCGCAAGGCGGTAACCCTGAGGGGAGATGTTCTGGGGCTGGCAGACCTGGGTACTCTACTTGATCTTTCCGCAGGAGCGCAGGAACGTGAGATTCTTCCTGTGGTTATAATTCATGTTGGTGACCGCAGACTGGGGCTTGTGGTGGATACTCTCTTAGAAAGGCAGGAGGTGGTGATCAAATCTCTCGGTGAATATATGGGAGATCAACCCGGTATATCAGGCGCAACCATTATGGGCGATGGTCGGGTTGTGCTCATCCTTGATCCCCATGAGATATACAAAATAGCCACCAGCAGACATTAGAAACAGTTTCTATATGTATCAAAAAAAAAATAATAAGTTTTCCCGCCGGGATTTGTTTCGGGGATTTATGCGTCATGTTCGGGGTCAGGATATGGAGGAGGAATCTTCAGGTCTTGATCCAGATGTTTTTGAGGCAGACAGATTGCTCAAAGACAAACAATATGAAGAGGCTGCTAAGGCCTTTGAAGCCTGTCTTGAAAATGAGCCTTCCCATGAAGAAGCTTTGCGCAAGCTTGGTTACTGTCATCTGAAGTTAAGTGATACAGAGGCCGCCAGACAAGCCTGGAAGAGGGTCATGAATATCAGGCCCAGCGATCCCTTTTCAGTTCTTTATACCGGGTTGAGCCATGCCATGGATGGTAATTCTGCGGATGCTGTGGCTGCCTGGAAGAAATATTTTAATATTAAGCAGCCCCATATCCAGAGAGAAATCAATCTTATTCTTGCCCTGCATGAGCGAGGGGATGAACTTGATCCGTCAGAAATGGTCAAGTCCGTGCAGGAAGCAATTTTAAACCAGAAAAAAGGTTAACTGACTGTTGAAAAACTCCCAATTGCTGCGTCGCTGCAAAAAGTTCAAACTCTTACGTATCATAAATACGCTGCGACCTTGAACTTTTTTTGCTCCTTGCACTTGAAATTTTTGAACACCCTGCCTGGTAAGGACTGTTTTCAACAGAGTGTTAACG
>JBHEPK010000140.1:4887-5377 GCA_046260325.1 Desulfonatronovibrio sp. | reverse complement strand
CAACTACATCATTAATCCTGGAAGGTTTGCCATTGAAGTACTCCACGCTGACCTCTGTTTTTCCATCAGGGCGAAGAAAATCCAGAACATTGTTCTTACGGACATAAGCCAGTCGCCTGGACAACTTATGGGCGTAAAAGATCGGTGCCGGCATCAGGGTTTTAGTTTCATTGACTGCAAAGCCAAACATCATTCCCTGGTCTCCTGCACCCTGTTCTTCAGGGCTCTTACGATCAACTCCCACTGCAATGTCTGGAGACTGCTTATCAATGGATGAAATCACAGCGCAGGTCTCATGGTCAAATCCCATATCTGAGCTGTTGTATCCTATTTCCTTTACTGCTTCCCTGACAATACTTGGAAAATCAGCATAGGCATCAGTGCTTATTTCACCGGCTATAAAAGCCAGCCCTGTGGTTACAAGAGTTTCGCAGGCAACCCTGGCGTTGGGGTCCTGACCTATAATTGTATCGAGAACAGAGTCAGATAT
>JBHEPK010000140.1:0-4877 GCA_046260325.1 Desulfonatronovibrio sp. | reverse complement strand
CCTTATCAGGATGCCCCTCAGTAACTGACTCTGAAGTAAAAAGATAACGACTGTTGGATGAGATCATTTATTTCCTCCCTTATTATTTTTTTTCTCCGGAGTGATTATTCCTCCGGACATCAACAATTTAAAAGATTCCTCCACGCTCATTTCCAGAGGAATGGTTTCATCTTCAGGAACCATGAGATAAAAACCCGATGTGGGATTTGGTGTGGTAGGCACATATACATTAATCATTTTTCTTTTGGTCTTTTCCTGAAGTTCGCCTACAGCGATTCCAGTTACATAGGCCATGGCAAAAATGTTCTCCTTGGGATATTCAATGAGCACTACCCGTTTGAAGTCTTTGGAAGTGCCCTTGGCGATGGTATCAATTAACTGCTTAACCGCCGTGTAAATCTTGTTGACAATGGGAATATAGTCAATGATTTTTTCCCATAAGGATACCAGCTTGTTGCCAAGGTAATTGCGGACAAAAACCCCGGAAAAGATTAGCACGACAATTAGAACTATCAGACCCAGACCAGGTACAGGAAAGGGCAGGAAGCTTTCAGGACGAAACTGGGCAGGGATTATAAGTAAAATCTGATCTAACCAGCCTATGGTCAGCTTTAAAACAAATAAGGTAGCTGCAATAGGGGTGAGAAAAAGCAGCCCGGCAATGAGATTGACCTTTAGAAACTTCCTTATACGGCCGAAAAAAGTCAGATTCTCATATTTTTCATGCTTATCATCCATTGCTCACTTCTCGAACTTTATTTTTATCATCAACAAAAACCAAAGTAGGCTTATGGGAATAAACCTCATCGCGGTCCAGACCCACATAAGCGGCAATAATCACTTTCTGGCCAGCCTTTCCCTTATGGGCTGCAGCTCCGTTAAGCTTTATCTGGCCCTTTTCACCTTCAATGACGTAGGTAGTCAGACGTTCTCCGTTATCTAAGTTATAAACATCAACCTGTTCAAAAGGCATAATGCCTGAAGCCTCTAACAATTCTGGACTAATGGAAATACTTCCTTCATAATTCAAATCCGCACCAGTCAATATGACCCGGTGAATTTTAGCCTGCAAAAAATTTCTAATCTTCATGTCTTAAAAAATCTCAAGGTTATAGTTTTGTAAATATTTAGTATGTCTTATTATAACAGCATGTTGAATAAGTCATTATTAGACAGCCCGGTCAAAATCCAGATTATCAATCAACCTGGTCTGACCAAGTTTTAAAGCCACAGTTAGAAAAGTTCCTGGACCGGCCTTCCCGGGAAACTGCAGGGTTTCAGAATCCACAATTTCAATATAATCAATTTTCATCCCTGGAATATTTGTCTGGTAATAATCTTTCAAGTTCTGCTTAAGTACCTCAACTTCTGTTGTACCTGAGTGAACCATGTCCCGAGCCATGACCATCCCCCTGTATATATTCGGAGCAACCCTTCTTTCTTCTGGAGTAAGATAAGCATTCCTTGAACTCATGGCCAGACCATCATCTTCTCTTACTGTGGGGATTCCCTTGATAACTATCGGAATATTCAGATCTCTGACCATGCGTTTGATTACCATCAGCTGCTGACGGTCTTTCTCACCAAAAACAGCTGTATGCGGCAGGGTCAGGTTGAACAGCCTGCAGACAATTGTGGCCACTCCTCTGAAATGTCCCGGCCTTGATCTCCCGCAAAGTTCCCTTGAAAGAGCTGGAACTTCAATCCAGGTATCATATCCTTGAGGATAAAGATCAGCCGAAGCAGGAGTAAACAAAAAATCAACTCCCTTTGATTCTGCCATTTCAATGTCCCTTTCAAGATTCCGGGGATATTTTCCCAGATCCTCTCCAGGTCCAAACTGGGCAGGGTTGACAAAAAGGGAAACAATGACCAGTCCACAATTTTCCCTGGCCCATTCCATAAGGCTCAAATGTCCCTGATGAAAATAACCCATAGTGGGAACAAGGCCAGAATTAATACCTGCCTTGCGGACTTCAAGGGCTTTGCCTTGCATCTGTGCTGGATTGCTTATTATTTCCATTGTCTATATGCTTTTTCTGAAAACTGCTACATCAAGAATAATCTCGGATCTATCAAGATCCGCTCAAGGATAATCCTTCAAAAATGTTAATATTACGACAATCACTACAGATTGTCCATCATTGCAAACTGGTTTGAAAATGGACAGACAAACGGAAAAATCACCAGAAGAATGTTTGTTGTGTGGCAAATGCATGGAGGTCTGCCCAGTATTCAAGGCTACAGACAGGGAAGAACTCAGCCCCAGAGGAAAAGCCTATTTGCTGCGCAAGTTTAAAGAATTTGATATTGATATAAAAGATACTGCTCAACTGGCAAAACTTTGCGCTGGATGCAAAAAATGTCTTCAAGCCTGCCCTCAAGGGCTGAACCTTCCTCTGGAAATCGCCAGACTCAAATCAAAACACCCTGACTGGAAGTCCTGGATATTATCCAGAATAATCAATTCCGGGTCTGGAATTCTGCCAGCAGCAAAAAAAGTCAGCTATATTATGCCTGACTCCAATCCTTTTCTCAAAAATTCTCTCAAACCCAAAGCACATATCAACCCGCTGCTCATAGCCAGAGGAAATGAAGAAGCAAAGGACCAGAAAGCCGTTATTTTCCCTGGATGTATGGGACAGCATCTACGACCGGAACTCGGAGAAAAAGCTGTAAATCTTTTGAAGCTGTCCGGATATCAGGTCCTTGATACGCCTGACTGGAAATGCTGTGGATATCCTCTTGGAGCAGCAGGACTTTTTGATCAGGAAAAAAATGAGGCTTTGAAAAATCTTGATCTCTGGAATAAACTGAAAAGACCTTTGATTTTTGTCTTCTGCGCTACTTGTCTTGACGGTTTAACCGGATCCTTTGGAAATCCGACTTATCCCGAAGACATGGACATGTTCAGACAAAACATATTTCCTTTGCTGCCAAAAGTTTCAAAACTTGATTTTGAACTCTCAACGCCCCTGTCAGATACAGATATTTTCTGGCATGAGCCATGCCACGGAACTGGAAAATCCGGTGAAATATTCAAAGATATAATGTCTAAGTTTAAAGTAAAATTGACCATCAGCAAAACTAAATGCTGCGGCATGGGTGGATCATTTGCCATACAGAATCCTGATATAAGCTCCCTTATTGCAGATGATTTCTGGAAAAACATCTCCTCCAGCAACCCCTTGGTACTAACAGATTGTAATGGTTGCGTGCTTCAGCTTGATGCCACAGCCCCTGGCAATGCCACGGCAGCGCACTGGCTGGAGGTTATCCAGCCGGCACAGACATAACACCCGTAGATATGGTTTGACTTGAGACTGGCAAGATTATAATCTGTTTTTTTGAAACAAAAAGCATGAATTAAGTTTATGCGTGTACAATAATCAGGTATACCCCATGTCTTGGATACTCCTGCTGGATGCCGGCAATACAAACATCAAACTCTGCCTCGCCAATGACAGGGAGATGAGACCTGTTCTCAAGCTTCCCACAGACATCAAGGAGACTTCTGATTCCCTGGGTCTCAAAATCTACGACTACTTTCGTTTAGAGAATATCCGGCCTGAAGATGTTAAGGCCTGGGTAGTATCATCCGTAGTTCCTCTGCTTGACGGAATCTTGGGCGAGGCTGCGGGCAGGTTTTGCGGATGTCCCTGTTATCTTGTCCCCAAAGACATTGATATACCGGTTAACAATCAATACCGCAGTCCGGCAGAGGTTGGATCAGACCGGCTGGTTACTGCCTTTGCAGCGAGAAGACTTTATAAGTCCCGGGGGATCATTGTCATAGACTTTGGCACAGCCACAACTTTTGACTGCATAGTTGACAACAACTACCTCGGAGGACTTATCTGCCCTGGCCTTAATTCATCCATAAGGGCATTGAGCACCCAGACAGCCAAGTTGCCTCAATTCAGCTTGGAGTATGCCGGGGACGATCTTGAAATCGGTACAAGTACTATCCAAAGTCTCAGCCAGGGTACTCTTTTTGGATTCGCAGACATGGTGGAAGGACTGGTAAAAAGACTCAAAGAAAAGCTGGACTGCCCGACTCTTGTCACAGCTACAGGGGGCATTGCTCAAAAGCTTTCTCCACTTTGTCCATCCATGGATGAAATAGAACCTAACCTTCTTTTGACAGGCCTGGAAATTTTATCCCGGGAAAACAACCTTATTCAAATCAAACTGACAACCCTTTAACTACGGGAGAGAATAATGAGTATAATATCTGATATCATGGCAAGACAAATTCTTGATTCCAGGGGAAACCCAACCATTGAGGTGGAAGTAATCCTTGAATCAGGACTGTCTGGACGGGCCTCAGTGCCTTCAGGAGCATCCACAGGTTCAAGGGAAGCCCTTGAACTGCGCGATGGTGAAAAAGAGTATGGAGGAAAAGGAGTTACCAAGGCTGTAAATATCGTTCTGGAAGATATCGCCAACGAAGTCATTGGCATGGACTGCCTGCGTCAGGTAGAAATTGATGAATTCATGATTGACCTTGATGGAACTGATAACAAGTCCAAGCTCGGGGCCAATTCCATGCTTGGTGTATCCATGGCCGTTGCCAGAGCTGCTTCCAAGTATTCAGGGCTTCCTCTTTACCAGTATCTTGGTGGAGTCAATGCCAAGGTACTTCCTGTGCCCATGATGAATATCATTAACGGTGGCGCCCACGCAGCAAACAACCTGGACATTCAGGAATTTATGATTATGCCCCTTGGCGCAGCAACTTTTACCGATGCTCTGCGCATGGGTGCGGAAACTTTTCATGCATTAAAGACAATCCTGGACAAGGACGGTCTCTCCACAGCTGTTGGAGATGAAGGCGGTGAATCACGTGTAAATCTATTGACGGGAGACTATATTGG
>JBHEPK010000014.1:24448-24850 GCA_046260325.1 Desulfonatronovibrio sp. | reverse complement strand
GCATTTGATGTACACCCTGCTATTATTATGTTTCCAGAATACGAATCAAAAGAAATCCAAGAAGCAGCATAACAAATTTATTACAGACAGTGAGGATTAGGGGGCGTACCCAATCAATATCTTGAACTAATTGAAGAAAGAGCCTCTATAGGGCCTTTAAATTGTCTCAGAATGCCTTTTTTCGGGTTAAAAACATAAGGATAAAAGAGGGGTTTTCAGGGAAAAGTGAGCCCCCTTTTTTACTTAAGCTTATTTTTTCCCTTATGTGGACTCCCCCACAAAGGATCATCTCCGAAACGCTGCGTCCACCCACCATTCGGATCCAGTCAAAACGCACCTGACTTCTTTCTTCAAAAAAACAATACTCGTTGATCAACTCGTAATGTTCTCAATAAGCCAGAA
>JBHEPK010000014.1:15983-24438 GCA_046260325.1 Desulfonatronovibrio sp. | reverse complement strand
TCCCATAATAGGTCAGTGGACAGGTCTTTGAGACCACTAACATCAAACAGCTTGAGCCTTTATGTTTTCAACTACCCCTCTGTGCCAGAATAGTTTTATAGGCGCTGCAAGCCCGGTAAAAGAAAAAAAAGAATTAAGATTAATAAGCACTATTTCCGCCGTAAAAATAATCGGCCAAAGGTACTCGTTCCCAGTCTGTGTAGTCACAGCCGCGCATCCATATAGTTCTCTCGGCAGGGACAGAAACCACTTGGATAACTGTCCCTGGATGGTAGGCTCCACCTTCTTCTATCGGCACTTCCAGATAATCCTGCATGGTCTTTGGGGTGAACATTCCCTTATATGCCGGGGACTGGGCAAGCTGAAGCATGTTTTCATAGCGCGGGTCATTTTCTGCAGGTTTGGGGGGATTTACCTTGCCTTCCCAGTGAGCAGGATACGGAGGCACAAAACTGTTGTAGGTAATGACCAGGCCATCGTCTTCCAGATCCCTGACCCTGGCGTCAAAGGTCGGCCTTTCCAGGGAAACTGCGCGGCTTGGATCTGCAATCTGCAGGATATAGGAAATATCCGCGGGTATGTTCTTTAACATGTCCACAGCCTGTGCGACGTTTTCACTTTGGTTAAGTACCCGGACTAAAACAGAAGATGTATCCTCGCGATCTTCATACGTGGCGGAATCGGAGTATTCAGCGTTGTTCAGTTCAATAAAAAGCCCCTCGCTGTTCATCCCGGTTTCCATATACACATTACCCAAGGGGTGGATATTGGCAAAAGCATGCCCCGCTTGCGGATGGAAGATCACAACTGCCAGATAGCGCATATAATCGCGCATGGCCTTGCGATCGATGTCCCAATTGCGCCCGAAGATCAGCCTTCCGTCCATGCTGTATTCGTTCCAGACTGCAATCCCGCTGCATGCGCTGGGTGGTTCGCCTTCCAGGACCGCAATGGTCAGGAGAATCATTCCTGCATTCAAGACCATGGTCTCATCCATGGACAGTCCGGAAGTCTGACTAATTCCCAGAATCACATCCTGCAATTCCCAGGAATAAAGGGCATAAATTTCTTTTGCCACCGCGATCATGTCTTCCTGGGACACGCCGCGAGTTCTCAGATCCTCGACCACCTGGGCATGAAAATTCCTCAATTCAGGCCCCATCAATCCTCCGTACTGTCTGCCCATCTCCATCCAGGACCCGGTAAGATCAACCACCCAATATTTACCTGTTTCAGTTGGCTCAGCCCGTCCTTGTTCAAAGATTCTATACTCGTTCTGGTCGCTATTTCCACCCCCGCAGCTCGTCAAGACGAACAGGGCAAGATAAAGCATCAATAAGCACGGATAAACAAAATATTTTTTCATCACGGTTAATCACCTTCTTTTTTTTCACGTTGTGAGCTTTGCCCAGCCCTGAATGGAAATCACCCAGGTTCATCATGCAGATTGTTTCATATCAATGAGTTTATTATTTATATTTCTGGGTTAACCAAGTGATGCTGTCATCACGGCAGCAGGCTCAAGAAGTTAAGCATAGCGACTTTGCGGGCCTTATCCGGGCTCAAGGCATCCAGCAAACTTTGATACTTGACAATGTTTTGGTTATATGTGGCAAAATGACCTATGTTATCCGAGCCAATCATGAAACGGTCGGAAAAGTCAGAGATCAGGCTCAGCCATTCAGGGCGGATGTCGGAGTTTTGGTCCTGGACATAGTTTTCGAAAATGATCCAAGACAGGTCAATGTACAGGTTATCGTAATTGGCGAGCATCTCCCGCAACAATCCGGTGTAGGCTTTCTGGTCCAAGTCCAACATTCGCGACAGGCCTGCGTGGGCCCATATGATCACGGTTTTGGGGTGCCGGGACAAAGCCTCCTGCACTTCGTGCACATAGATAGGGCGATCCAGCCGATTGCGGGAAGTGGCGTTGTTGTGCAGGTTCACTGGCAGTCTTTTCTGGGCGGCCAGGTCGTATACCGAATCCAGGGCAGGGTGATTGGCCCGGGCTGTCTCGCCGTAGGTCAGGTTGGTCAGGTCGTCCCGGTGGCCGAAGACTTCGCCAATGCCCTGCCACATCCCTGGATATTCTTCCAGCATGAGCTCAACATGAAGTACTGCATGCTTATCCGTGGCATTGAACCCGCAGATAAAAGGGTGGAACCTTGAGCGGTTTTGGTCTGACAGTTCCATAACACGCCGGGCCACAATGAAATCTGTGGCTGAATACCAGTAGGTCCGGCTGTTATCGTCTAAGTAATACCTGGGTTCTTCCGGTTCCACAGCATTCCATTTTTTGATCAGGGGCATCCCTGAAATCATGGTGTGCTCGACGCCTGCGTTTTTCATGGACTGCAATAAGGCATCCATGCCCTCGGTCTTCTGAAGAAAGTCCACATAGTGGAAATGGCTGTCTGCCACAGCATGTCTGATGACGCTGTCCTGGACTGGACTGGTGCGGGTGCTTGCCAGGGCCTGACCCCAATGGGGAACCATCCCTGTTAATCCGCTCAAACTGCCTGCCAGTGTTCCGACAGCTGCTACCTTTAAAAATTTTCTGCGATCCATTACTTTTCTCCGTCTCCTTGACAATATTGAAGTAACTACTATTTCCAGGCTATAAATCTCGCGTTTATTCCACTAAAAATATTGATTTATCCAAGTATGTCTTATTTCAGGAAGGAAAGCATCAACCCCGGAGAAATCAGGCTTGGGGTGATGTCTTGATTTTGATTACGTGGTCAGGATAGAATGGTCAAGACTGTACGCCGTCTGATTCAGGGAGATTTTTTCTTCCTTGTCGTTTGGACATTAAAAACATAGAGTTACATATGAATAGAGATTGTTATTTTATTCTCGATTTTTGATGTGGAGTTTTATTTTTTTCCATTATCCCTTAACAGACTGATAACTATAAACCATATTATTTGTCTTTTGACGAAGGTTCATCATTCTTTTTAAATTTATGATCCTATTAAAAAAACCATGAAAACCGAATCAAGTGCATTATATTTTTCAACAGTGATGGCTTTGGTCATTGGCATTGTGGCTATTGTGGCTTCACTTGCCTCAAAATCCCAGGCAATTTTATTAGATGGGCTTTTCAATCTTATCTACTTCGGAGTTGCTCTGGTAACCATTCAGGTCAGTCGCCTGGCCACCCGGCCAGATGACGATATGTATCCATTCGGATATACATACTTCGAATCTCTGGTAAACCTCTGCAAAGGGCTCATAATTCTTGGCGTTACAGTCTTTGCCGTGATAGATGCGGGTATGACTCTGTTGACTGGAGGAAGTGAAATTGCCGCTGGTTTGGCAATTATTTATGCCCTGTTCGCCACGGTTGCGTGTTCTTTGACTGCTCTGTTCATGCATCGCAGCCTGAAATACCAAAGCAGTCCGCTGGTATCGGCAGATAAGATGAACTGGGTGGTAAACAGCATTATTTCAGCCGCTGTTTTAACTGCTTTTTCCCTGATGCTGCTGTTTGAATATCTTGGCTGGCATGTCATTTTACCTTATGTTGATGCTGTTCTGGTCATTTTTGTTGGGTTGCTCTGCCTTGGAGTACCTGTACGCATGGCCACACAAGCACTCCGGGAGTTGCTGAATAAAGCCCCGGCAGAAAGTGTTTCTTTGCCGGTACGCAAAGCTGTTGCCAGGGCACTGACCCATGTTGAAACCAAAGAAGTGCGCTTTCGCATGGTTTGTCCTGGCCGAACCTTCTATCTCATGGTGCATATAGTTTTGCCTGAGAATACGCCCTTTAATTCCCTCAGTGCACAAGACGGTCTGCGAGATATTATTGATGCTGAGGTAAGAGGTTATCATCCGTTATTAGTATGTGATGTTATATTTACTGCAGATGGGCGGTGGGCAGCACCTTCCGTTTGAGGGTAAGGGCATGGAGAATGAATATTGTAGGTTTATAAGGATAGCTTTTGTTGCTGCAAACAAAAAAGCCCGGGAGCGTTAGCTTCCGGGCTTTGATTTTTTGTGGCATCAACTATAAAGAATCTATCTTTGTTAAGTTCAGCCCATTTGAGGTAGCCTTCCCTGATTGCCTGGTGGAAAGTCAAATTTTCTGCCTCAAACCTACCTTCTTCCCTGACCATTTTTTTTTCAATATTTCGACCCAGGGCCCGCTTGAGTCCAACTTCTGCAGGCAAGTCCATGAGAATAGTCAGCTGTGGCATTATTCCAGATACGGCAACCTCATTGAAGCTGGATAATTGCTGAATATCCATTCCCCGGCCATATCCCTGATAAACAATCATTGAATCTGAAAATCTGTCTGAAATCACAAATTTTCCTGATTCAAGGGCGGGCTTTATCAAGGTGTGGATGTGCTGGCTCCTATCGGCCAGATAAAGAAAAAGTTCTGCTTCTCTCGTGATATCCGTGTTTTCCAGCGAGAGAAGGATTTCCCTCAGATTTTTCCCAAGCCTGCTCCCTCCTGGTTCCTTGGTGAGAACAACATCCAGTTTTTTGTGTCGGAGTTTTTCTTCCAGCATCCCAGCCTGGGTGGATTTGCCGCATCCTTCTATTCCTTCAAGGGTGATAAACATTGTTCTTCCTTTGTTTTGGATCGCTTTTTATTTTTTTGGATGTCATCTGGTTTGGGAGTCTTTGGGGGATTATACAGGAATCTTCCCATGGAGCGTTGAAAATCTGACCATGAACCTTCATTCGTAAGGCATTTACTATTTTTATGCGCCTGATTTATGGTGTTTATTTTGGCGTCTAAATTATCGGCAAAATGAAGGATGAATGCTTCACTGGTTTTGTGTCTTTTGGGTGAGCCGAATTCAAGTTCGCCGTGGTGACTGATTATTATATGTTTGAGGTGAGTAATAAGTTCCGGCGCAAGATTCTTGGCTTTATTTAAAAAAGGCTGAATCATTTCCATGCCAATGAAAATATGCCCCAAAAGCTTACCTTCATCTGAATAATCTCTGGTTATCCCTGATGAAATTTCCAAGGATTTGCCAATATCATGAAGTGCGGCGCCTACAAGAAGGATATCTTTATCAACATCCGGGTAAAGTTGAGACATGGAGTCGCAAATTTTGCAAACTCCCAGGGTATGCTCCAGCAGTCCGCCAATATAAGCATGATGGATGGACTTTCCTCCAGGAGCTTTGATCAGGGCTGTCTTTATTTCTTCTTTTCTGAGGATACTTTTGTAAAGTCTGATCCATGGGGGAAAAATTATATTTTTATGAAGGAACTCCATTAAGTTCCGATAAATTTCTTGGGGAGGAGTTTCAGATACAGGAAGAAAATATGAAATGTCAGTTTCTTCTGGATCGACGCATTCAAGAGCGTCAATGTTGAGCTGTGTCTGATCACGAAAATTCTGTGCGGTTGCCCTGATACTTACAATCTGTTCAGGTTCTATTTTTTCAAAATTCTGGCTTAGAGGACTCCAAATCCTTGCCTGAATACTGCCTGTTTTGTCCTGGAGGGTAAGTTGCCAGTAGGGACCGTTTTTGGCCTGGTCAAGACGACTCTGGGCTACAATAAATAGATCCTCAATCTGCTGGCCAGCAATTATTTCCTGAATATAGTATTTTTTTTGTCTCATGGTGTTGTCAATGATTGCGCCTTGAAGTATGGGCAGTTGCAGTTTGTATGAAAGGTTTTGTCATATGACTTACATATTAATAACTTTGTGGAAAATTTCCTTTGGTTGCCCTCTTTTGAAGGGCATGATAAGAGCCTATGGCAGAATAACTATCATTGATTTTTGTTGAAATAAAGTTCATTAATGGATGTGGAAAATATTTTTATATCTAAAACACCTTAAAGGAAAAGATATGGCGAAAAACAAGGGAGAAAGCAGTGTAAGGGTTTACTCTGACTGGTGCAAGGGATGTGGGATTTGTGTGGCGTTTTGCCCTGGCAACGTGCTTAAGCTTAATAATCAGGGCAAGGCAGAGGTGGTCAATGAGGATGAATGTATAAATTGTGGATTTTGTGAAGTCCATTGTCCGGATTTTGCCATTCTTGTTCACCCCAGAAACGGTACTTCAAAAGACAATGGAAAGGTGGCAGAGAAGACAGTGGTTGAAAAAGATACCTCTCTTCCTGCCAAAAAAGATACTGCTGTGACAGAAACGGCCCAGCAGAAGACAAGCTGATTTTAAGCTTCACCAAGTAATTATATAAATATTAAAGACTCAGGAAAGTAATATGCCAGCCAAAACAAGAAAGAAAAAACAAACAGAAATTTTTGCCTTGGGTAATGAGGCAGTTGTAGAAGGGGCACTTTTGGCCGGGTGTAATTTTTATGCCGGTTACCCTATTACTCCATCCACAGAGATAGCAGAAGAAATGGCAAGAAGACTCCCGGTTGTTGAAGAAGGAGTTTTTATCCAGATGGAAGATGAAATAGCCAGCCTTGGTACTGTTATCGGTGCCTCTCTTGCTGGACGTAAAGCCATGACAGCTACTTCAGGACCTGGTTTTTCTCTTATGCAGGAACATATCGGGTATGCCTGCATAACTGAAGTACCTCTGGTTCTGGTTAATGTCATGCGGGCAGGACCCAGTACAGGAATGCCCACATCACCAGCTCAGGGGGATGTACAGCAGGCCAGGTGGGGTACCCATGGCGACCACCCAATAATTGTACTTTCAGCGGGAGATGTTCAGGAATGCCTTGAAATGACGGTCACAGCCTTTAATTTCGCGGAAAAATACCGGACACCTGTAATTCTTCTTTTGGATGAAGTAACAGCTCATACCAGGGAGAAAATAACTATACCCGAACAGGATGATCTATATGTTTATTCCAGGCTTCTGCCAAGTATGCCGCCTGAATGGTACATGCCATTTGAGGACAATATGCGCGGGGTTTCAGCCATGCCTCCAGTGGGTAAAGGGTACAGGTATCATGTTACCGGACTGACCCATGATGATCATGGCTATCCAACATCCAAACCAAAAGAAGTGGAGCATTTTGTTAACAGAATATTCAGAAAGATTGATCAGTTTTTTTATGATATTCAAATAGTTGATGAGATAAAATGTGAAGATGCTGAAACATGTATAATCGCCTATGGCTGTGTTGGAAGAGCTGCTGAGCTGGCTGTTGAAATGGCCAGGGAGCAGGGTGAAAAGGTCGGTCTTCTTAAGCTCAAGACGCTCTTTCCCTTTCCAAGACCTATTGTAGAAAAAATGCTCAGACAATGCTCTTCTGTTCTTGTACCTGAAATGAATATGGGGCAGATATCCCGAGAAGTAAAAAGGGTAAATAACGGGCAGAGTAAAGTTAATACTATTAACCGGGTAGACGGGCAGATTATAACTCCCGGAGAAATACTCAAAAAAATCCTCAAAGGATAAGATATGGCACAAGTAACTCAACTTATACACAATTACCTTAGGCATACCAAAAAATTTCCCCACGTATTCTGTCCTGGATGCGGTCATGGTATCGTGCTTGGCTCACTCATCAGAAGTGTCCATGCCCTTGGCATTCCCAAGGATGATATTGTTCTGGTTGCCGGAATCGGGTGTTCAGGCCGGATACCTGTTTATGTTGATTTTAACACTATTCACACCACTCATGGAAGGGCACTGACCTTTGCTACAGGTGTCAAACTTGCCAATCCCAGGCTCAAGGTCATTGTTGTCATGGGTGACGGTGATGCTTTGTCAATTGGTGGCAATCACCTCATACATGCGGCCAGGAGAAATATCGGCCTGACAACTCTTGTGCTTAACAATCATATATATGGCATGACTGGAGGTCAGAGTTCCTCAACAACTCCTTTGGGATGTTACTCCACCACAACTCCTTTTGGTCAGATGGAGAAAGAGTTTGATATTGCTGAATTGACCAAGTCCTGTGGAGCTAATTTTGTAGCCAGGGCTACGGTTATGCAGACAAATCTTATGGACAGGATGATTTCCACAGCCCTTGAACATCCCGGATTTAACCTGGTGGAACTTATCACGCCCTGCCATACTCAGTTTGGAAGGAAGAATAAATACAAAACAACAGTTGATATGTATAAATGGCTAAAAAAATCAGCAACTCCCATAGAAAAATATAAGGATTTGCCGCCTGAAAAGAAGAAGGATGCCCTTGCCACAGGTGTTTTTGTTCAAAAGGATTGTACAGGCCTTGAGGAAAAGTATGTTCAAATGCGCGAAAAGTTTAGCGGGGGTGGCAAGTAATGAAGGATGCACAACTGGAAAGATTTGAAATTCGTTTATCGGGTCTCGGAGGACAGGGAATACTTACTCTGGGAAAAATAATGGGACAGGCCTTAGCTTTAGATCATGGCTATTATGTAGCCCAGACGCAAAGTTACGGCCCTGAAGCGAGAGGTGGAGCAAGCAGGTCTGATCTTGTTATAAGTTCTTTACCCATAAGCTATCCCAAGACCATCAATCTTGATCTCCTTATTGCCTTGAGCCAGGAAGCCTGCAACAAGTTTTT
>JBHEPK010000014.1:2704-15973 GCA_046260325.1 Desulfonatronovibrio sp. | reverse complement strand
TCTCAAGAATGGTGGAGCCCTTGTTGTTGATACCTCAATGGTTGCTCAAACTCCTACCAATATATTCTGGGGCCTGCCCTTTACTGAGATGGCAAAAAAAGTTGGTTTGGTACAGACGACAAATATAGTAACCTTGGGTGCTCTTACCCATATCCTGCCATTCATGAAGCCTGCTTCAGTGCGTAAAAGCCTGAAAAACACACTTCCAGCAAAAATAATTGATATCAACCTCAAGGCTTTTAATGCCGGATTCAACAGAGCCAAAAAAGATTATCCGGATGCTCCAGAAAAATGGATATTCTCCTAACAAATGATGATGGCATTCATGCCATTGGCATAAAGTCTCTTTATCACGCTTTTATCCAGGCTGGACACGAGGTAAGCGTAGTGGCCCCTGTAACTGAACAGAGTGCAGTGGGCCACTCTTTAACCATATTCTCTCCTTTAAGGATAAAAGAAATTATTGAAAACGAATTCAGGGGAGTTGCCCTTTCAGGTACGCCTGTGGATTGCGTTAAATGGGCCATGACTTCTTATTTAAAGAAAATGCCGGACTTGGTGGTTTCAGGAATAAATAATGGCGCCAATGTGGGAATTGATGTCCTTTATTCTGGAACCGTCTCTGCTGCCACTGAGAGTGCACTTGCCGGGATTCCTTCTCTCGCCGTATCCATTGATGATTTCGCGCCTGATGATCTTACTGATCAGGCAAAATGGACCGCAAATTTCATTGATCGCTTTCCCTGGAAAAAACTGCCCTATCAAAATGTATTGAATCTGAATTTTCCTGATTGTCCCATGAGTAAGGTCAAGGGAGTGAAAGCCTGTTTTCAGACCAATGTCGTATATGAAGATTATTATAATTGTCGCAAAGACCCCAGGGGAAAACCATATTTCTGGCTTGGCGGTGAAATACCCATGGACAGAGTAGATCCCGGAGCTGACCGGGCCGTTCTGAGCGAAAATTATATTACTTTGACCCCCCTTAAGTTTGAACTTACCAACTTTGATGTAATGAATGAGTTGCAAGAATTTATTCCATCGGTTACATTTTAAGAGCTTTTTATCGATAAGATGTATCCAATCTCTGGCAAATATGAGGAAATTTCCTTATTTTTGCGTTATTTCACAAAACATTGTTAATCATAAGGAGGTCTGATTATGCCCCTAACTTCACCTAAGGAAATGTTTGATAAGGCTTACCAGGGACAGTACGCTGTTGGCGCCTTTAATGTGAATAATATGGAGATAGTCCAGGGGATTATCCAGGCAGCTGAAGATGAGAAATCTCCACTCATATTGCAGGTATCTGCCGGAGCAAGAAAATACGCAGGGCAGAATTATATTATCAAGCTCATGGAGGCTGCACTTGAAGAATCTGATCTGCCCATTGCCCTGCATCTGGATCATGGTCAGAATTTTGAAATATGCAAGGAAGTTATAGATGGAGGTTTCACTTCGGTGATGATTGATGGATCTCACCTGCCTTTTGAGGAAAATATCGCCTTGACTAAAAAAGTGGTAGATTGTGCTCATGCTAAGGGTGTGTGGGTTGAAGCTGAGCTTGGACGACTCGCCGGGGTGGAAGATGAAGTCAGTTCTGAGGAAAATGTATATACTGACCCTGACGAAGCCGTGGAGTTTGTGGAACGTACAGGCTGTGACTCCCTGGCAATAGCCATAGGAACCAGCCATGGCGCATATAAGTTCAAGGGAGAGCCAAAGCTTGATTTTGAACGTCTGGATACTATTTCATCAATGCTGCCCAGGTATCCTCTTGTTCTGCATGGAGCTTCTTCAGTCTTGCCTGAATTTGTAGAAATGGCCAATCAGTTCGGCGGTCAGGTGGCTGATGCCAGGGGTGTGCCTGAAGATTTCCTGCGCAAGGCTGCTAAATCCGGAGTATGTAAAATAAATATTGATACAGATATCAGGCTGGCCATGACTGCAGTCATCCGTAAATATTTCAAGGAAAATCCCCAGGAATTTGACCCCAGAAAATATCTTGGTCCAGCAAGACAGGCAGTTAAAGATATGGTTCAACATAAAATTAAAACAGTCCTGGGTTCTTCTAACAGGATTTAAATGTTAAGTTTTAAGTGTTAAGCGTTAAGTTTTAAGCCAAAGAACATAAATGATTAACAGCCTGAAAAAGTCTCTATTAGACAGGCTGTTGGAAAATAACTTTTGACTGTATAGTAAATTATCAAAAGGAGATGTATATGGCCATTAAGGTAGGAATGAATGGTTTCGGAAGAATTGGAAGATGTGTGGCCAGACTTCTGGCTGCAAGCACAGACCTGGAGTTAGTTGCAGTTAATGCCAGGGCAGACAATGAACAATTGGCTCACCTTCTGCAGTTTGATTCCGTGCATGGCACATTCTCCAGAGAAGTTAATCCCACTGACCAGGGATTTGAAATCGACGGCAAGCAGGTGAAGGTAACCAGAAAAGGTTCAGGGGAATGGATATGGGGTGATCTTGGAGTTGACATGGTCCTGGAGACCACAGGTAACTTTACTGACCGGGAAAGTTGCCAGAAACATTTGGATTGTGGAGCCAAAAAAGTACTCCTCAGTGCTCCGGGAAAAGATTCTGATGCTATGATAGTGATGGGAGTTAATGATTCATCATTGACTCCGGATGCCAAAATTATATCCAATGCATCCTGTACCACCAATTGCCTGGCTCCTGTAGCCAGGGTTATCTTTGATAATTTTGGATTTAAACATGGCCTCATGACTACAATTCATGCCTACACCATGAGTCAGCGTATTCTTGACGGAACACATAAGGATTTACGCAGAGCCCGTGCAGCTGGAATGTCCATGATACCTACTACTACGGGTGCTGCCAAGGCTGTTACCCAGGTTATACCTGAACTTGAAGGAAAATTAGATGGGATGGCTGTCAGAGTCCCAACTCCCAATGTCTCTCTTGTGGATCTTGTGGTCGAGGTAGATAAGAAGACCACGGCTAAGGATGTGAATGCAGTTCTGAAGGCAGCTTCCCAGGGAGCAATGAAAGGCCCACTGGGATACACAGACAGGCCTCTTGTTTCCATTGATTATAACGGAAGCATTCATGGTGGAGTTGTAGACGGCTTATCAACTGCAGTCATGGGTGATACAATGGTCAAGCTTATTGTCTGGTACGACAACGAGGCCGGCTTTTGCAACCAGTTTCTAAGACTCATGAACAAAGTCAAAGCAGATATCTAACCTCGTTTTCGTAGAGAAAACTGACAGTTTCAATATCCGGAAAGACTTTTCCGGATGAAAATTCAACAGAATATTTAAAAGCCTTTCTACTCATACGGCAATCCCGTTGTGGAAAGGCTTTTTTTTAAAATGTTTCGAATTTCCTTTTGCTGATTTATACGTCCACCCACCAGGATAAAATTGTTTTTTGTTTAGATATCACTAATTTTTTAATTAATTTAAGGTCATCTAATGGAGATTTTGCTGTTCGGAGCAAAATTCAGCACTTGGTTTTTATGTTGTAAAAGTGAAAAAAAGTACAACTTGAAAACTTTCCAAAACAGTATAAATAACATAATGTACTGTTGAATATGTTGATTTTCTTTGAAAAAAATCTTGACTTAAATTGATCTTTCAGGCTTTAAATTATGGAGCAGAAATTTATTCTGCTTGGGTTTTTCAACACGACTTTAGGAGGTCACTATGAAGAAAGGAAGTTTAATTTTTTTGTTGGCAGGGTTTCTGGCTCTGACTTTTTGCCTTAGTTTCGACAAGGTGGATGCTCAGAGAAAGGCATTTTTAGCATTTGGTGGAGGCCCTACCGGTGGAACATTTAATTATTTTGCCAATGGTATGGCCATATATCTTGGCCGACATTTACCCAATGTAGAGATGTCTTCTGAGGGTTCAGGCGGTTCAGGTGAAAACCTGAGAAGGTTAGACTCGGGCCAGATAGATTACGGCATTGTATATTCTGGAGATGCCTTCTTAGGCAGGCAGGGAAAGCTTCCTAATGATGATAAGAATTATAATAATCTCCGAATGCTTGGTTATCTTTATGGAGCTCCTGCCCAGTTAGTCGTTAGAGCCAATGACGAAATCACCTCTGCGAAACAGCTTGTGGGAAAAAGAGTTGCTGTTGGTAATGCCGGTTCTGGTGCTGCACTTTCAGCTGAAAGATTTTTCAGACATATCGGCATCTGGGATGAAATTACGCCTCAGTTTCTTGGTTATTCCCCGGCGGCTTCTGCTTTCAAAGACGGACATATCGATGCCTTCTGGGTTCTGGTAGGATATCCCAATTCCGCGATTATTGAAGCTGCCACTCAGACCAAAATAAGTTTGGTTGGTCTCAATAAAGATGCAATAGAAACTGGGTTTTATGATGAGTTTCCTTTTTATACCGAGGTAACTATTCCAGGGGAAACATATCGTAATGTAGATGAAGATGTTAAAACTTTTCAGGATTCTACCTTCTGGTGTGCCAGTGCCAATGTAGATGAAGATATTGTCTATGAATCTTTAAAGAAAATTTATTCTCCCGAAGGTTTGAAGCATATGCTCACTGCTCACAGTGCGGCGAGAGAAATGAGCATTGAAAATGGTATTTCAGGTGCTTCAGTACCGCTGCATCCTGGTGCTTATCGTTTCTGGACTGAACAGGGTTTAGATATTCCTGATAATATTAAGCCTTAAAAAAATCCAAAATGGGAAGCTGGATAGTTTGATCCGGCTTCCCATAATTTCTTGTCTTGAATTTAATTTTTCCAGGTTAGTTTTATAGAAGGCCCTGAAGATACTTTTATCTTCAGGCCATTTTTTGGGTTAAGGGCATCAGTATTTCCTATTAAGCATGACTTTAAAATTTTAATTTCAAATAATACAATTACACTTATATTTGATAATTCTTTAAGGCAATCTTTCAGTCTGATGATTTGTTAACATCAGTATGCGAATCTATTTATAAAAATTCCCTGGAAAGAATGAATTTTTTGATTGAGAAATAACAAGTAATTACAGAAATATTTTTAATAAAGAGGTGTAAGGCAAGATGACAGACGAAAAAGAAATCAGTCCCATAGATAACGAAGAGTTAAAAAAAATTCAGGCTAAGGAGTCAAAATTCGGAAGAAAACTGATTCCTTTCTGGCATATACTTGTCTGTATGCTGGGCGTTTCAATGGTTTTATTTTATCTGTACTCTGCAGGGATTCAGCCTTTCAGCGATCAATATCATCGGGGAGTATACGTACTTCTTACCTATGTGATGATCTTCATTTCATTTCCCTTCTGGTCTAAATCCAATCTGCATCGTCCAACAATTGTAGATATCGGTCTGGCTCTATCCTCACTTTTTGTTGTGGGTTACTGGATCCTTGAGTTTGAAAACCTTGCCTACAGGATGGGTTCTGAAACCCAGATGGATATCTGGGTCAGTATTGCAGGAATACTGCTTTCCTTAGAAGTAAGTAGAAGGGTCCTTGGCTGGTCCATTACCATTGGCGGGCTTCTTTTTCTGGTGTATGGTTACTTTGGTCCGTACATGCCGGGAATGATTGCCCACAGGGGATTTGAGATTGAGCGCCTGGCAACCTTTATTTATTTGACCCAGGACGGCGTGTTTGGGATAATGTGTAATGTTCTGGTTACTTATGTGATTATATTTATATTTTTCGGATCTTTTCTTCAGCAGTCAGGGGTGGGTAGATTCTTTATTGACTGGCCCTTAGCTTTGGCCGGAAAAAGTCTGGGCGGTCCTGCCAAGGTTTCGGTTGTGGCTTCAGGTTTTTTCGGTTCTGTTTCCGGTTCAGCAATTGCTAATACAGTATCCACAGGCTCATTTACCATACCGCTTATGAAGAAGGCAGGTTTCAGGCCGCACGTAGCTGGAGCCATTGAGCCTGCAGCATCCATAGGGGGTATGTTCATGCCGCCAATTATGGGAGCAGGCGGATTTCTCATGGCTGAATTGACTAATACTCCGTACGTGAAAATTATGGCCATAGCCGTATTTCCTGCGTTACTATATTTTCTTTCGGTTTTTGTGATGATTCATTTTGAGGCCAAGAAACTCAATATACGGGGGATGGATCTTGAAGATCAGCCAAGGGCTCGTGAAGTTTTTAAAATGCATTGGTTCAAGGCCATGCCCCTGCTTATAATCGTTTTGATGATGCTTTTTGGTTACTCGCCTGGTATGGCTGCATTTTGGGCTACCATATCCTGTGTTGTCATCAGCTGGGTTGATAAAGAATACCGCATGGGCCCCAAAGAGATATGGAGAGCCATGGTTGTGGGATCAAGGAACACATTGGTTATCGGGGCAACAGTTGGGGTTATTGGCATCATTGTTGGAACAATATCCCTGTCCGGAATCGGACTCAAGTTTTCTGATCTAATCATTTCCCTGTCCTCAGGAAACCTGTTTATAGCCATGATTCTTATTGCCATTGCATCACTTGTACTTGGCATGGGTGTTCCAGTGACTGCTTCGTATCTTATTGTAGCAGTTCTCGCTGTTCCTGCACTGCATGAGCTTGGGGTAGGTCTTATTGCGGCTCATATGATTGTTTACTGGTTCAGTCAGAATTCCAATATAACACCGCCTGTGTGTGTAGCAGCCTACGCAGGTGCTGCCATTGCCGGCTCTGATCCCTGGAAGACGGGCTGGACAGCCTTGAAATTTTCCAAGTTGATATACGTGGTTCCTTTTCTCTTTGCCTATGAACCTGCCATGGTTCTCGATGGCAGTGTGCAGGAGATTGTCATGGTTTATTTTGCCGCAACAGTGGGGACGATTGCTTTTTCAGCCTGGTCCATGTTTTTTCTTTTAAGAAAAACAACCTGGCTGGAATGGATATTTTTCGGGGTAGGAACTTATCTGTGTTTTACTCCGGATCTGACCAAAGATATTGTTGGCATTGCCATGGTTGCCCTTGTTCTATTTAATCAGTATCGTAAAAATAAAAGAGACAGACAGAAGATTGCGCCCTTATTGGCTTCAAATTAACAATTAACTGGAGCGGTTATGATAGCTTATACAATTTACCTGCCGCAAGTTAACGGATTGTTGGAAAAGTGGAGTGCTGATCTCAATGTTTACGTTCCAACGATGGTTGAAGACAGTTTTTATGAATTCAAACCATGGAATAAGGATGTTGAAATTGCCTGGGATTATGATCTGTGCTACACATCCCTGAAAAATTATGTATTGCCGGCTCAGGAAGATCTAATATCCTTTGACATGAAGAATTATACTGCAAAGCCGGTTATTGAAGCCCCAAATCAACTTTTGTTCGGGGTTCATCCATATGATATTAAAGCCATGAATCAGTTAGACCAGATCATGGATACTGACAGTGTTGATGTCAATTACCGGGCAAGAAGGGATGGCACTGTTGTTTTCGGGCTGGAGCCGATTCATGTTGCAGACACAGCATTCTGGGCTGGTGTGGAAGCAGCCAGGGTTGAGCATGGTTATGATCTCTACTGGACCAGAATAAGTCCTGGAGCTTTTTTTGTTCAGGTAGGTTCTGCCAAAGGCGAGGAAATGCTCAAAATGAACGGCCCTATAGAAAAAGCAAGTGTAGCTCAGAAAGAGGCAGCAAGAAGGGCCCATCTAAAAGTTTTGGCAAAGGCTCAGCAAAACACCCTCAATTTTGACTGGAATAGAATTCCTGAAATTGTAAACAAATTTTTCAATAACCGGACTTTTTGGCGGGAAAAGGCTAAAACCTGTCTTTCCTGTGGATCCTGTAACTTAGTTTGTCCCACCTGTTATTGTTTTGATATCAAGGAAGAAGCTGATGATCTGCTGCAAAAAGGCAGGCGTTATCGACAATGGGATGGGTGCATGCTCTCAGGTTTTGCTGAAATCGCCGGAGGTCATAATTTCAGGAGCTCTCCCTGGGAGAGATACAGGCATAGATATATGCGTAAAGGCAAATATATATATGATAAGCTTGGCGAACTGGGCTGTGTGGGCTGTGGCAGATGTGTCCGGGCCTGTACCGCACGTATAGCCAATCCCAGAAAAGTATACAATGAAATATGGGAGGCTATTAAGAATGAAGTCTAATTTTTCTCCCTATGTACCAAGGCCTGCTACTCTGGTAGCCAAAAAAGAGCTTAATGAGTTTGTCACCCTTTTTGAATTTGCTCAGGATAGCGGCAAACCACTGGCTCACAGACCGGGGCAGTTTATTCAGGTTTCCATATATGGCGTTGGTGAAGCTCCTTTTTCAGTAAGCTCTCCTCCAAGAACTGATCATCACCATTTTGAGATTGCGGTGCGCAAGATTGGTTCTGTGACCAACGCTCTTCATTCCTTAGAAATAGGTAGTAAGATAGGTATCCGAGGACCTTATGGTTCTTATTTTCCCATGCAGAAATTCGTAGGCCAGGATTTTTTGTTTGTAGCTGGAGGACTGGGTTATATTCCATTGCGAAGTGTTCTTCATTACATGCTCAGGCACAGGGATGAATTTGGCAGGATTATTCTGCTGGTTGGAACAAGAAATCCCGGAGAAAGAATCTTTACTGATCAACTGGCAGAAATCAGCAAAAGAAAGGACGTGGAGGTTTTTGAGACAGTGGATATTGCTGATGATACCTGGAAAGGCAATGTCGGGGTGATTACCACCCTTTTCCCCAAGATAAGCATAAATCCTGAAACCACAAGCGTGGCGACAATTGGGCCGCCAATTATGTACAGATTTGTTATTCAGGAATGCAGTAAACTGGGGATTCCGCAGGACAGGATATATGTTTCTCTGGAGCGGCATATGAAATGCGGCCTGGGCAAGTGTGGTCATTGTCAGATTAATGGAGTTAATTGTTGCTTAGATGGACCGGTCTTCTGTTATACTGAAATTGCCGGTCTTGGCGAGGCACTTTAACAGTCTGCTTGGGATATGTTTTTTTCTGAACGTGGATAGACTTACAGGAGGCTTAGATGCCGGCAAAACCCAAAGTTGC
Source organism: Desulfonatronovibrio sp. (assembly GCA_046260325.1). Lineage (GTDB taxonomy): Bacteria > Desulfobacterota > Desulfovibrionia > Desulfovibrionales > Desulfonatronovibrionaceae > Desulfonatronovibrio. The sequence continues at coordinate 7,016 of JBHEPK010000014.1, read as the reverse complement.
TTTTTTTGATTTTGCAGGGTGTGAAGGAGATCAGCTGCAGGTGGCCAATCTTGAAGAGAGGCTGCTTGATATTGTTTCCCACATTGAAGTGGTAAGGTTTCGGGAAATAAAGACTATAAAGCTGGATAACTATGATATAGCCTTTGTTGAAGGGTCCATTACCAGACCTGAAGATGAGCCAAGAATCAAGGAAATCAGAGAAAAGGCTCAAATCCTGGTTGCCCTGGGTGCATGTGCCTCCATAGGCGGAATCAACTGTTTGAAAAATTTTATCAACGAAACAGAATACAGGACCATGGTTTATGGAGACAAGGGGAGATGGTATTCCACATACGCTGCCCGTCCCTTGTCAGCTGTAGTTAAGGTTGATATGGAGATTCATGGCTGCCCCATTGATAAAAATGAATTTGCCAGGGCTGTAAAAGAGCTTCTTCTTGGTAAAATTTATTCCCCTCCAGACTACCCTGTGTGTGTGGAATGTAAAATGGCTGGAAACATATGCAGATATGAGCAAGGCAAGCTATGCCTTGGCATTGTCACCAGAGCTGGCTGCGGGGCCTGCTGCGTTACCGAGGGCAGTGTGTGCTGGGGATGCAGAGGGCTTCTTGCCAATGCCAATATGGACGCAGCCGGTCAGATAATGAATGAACATGGATTCTCCTGGCTTGAAGCCCAGGACCATCTCAGGTTGTATTTTGGTTACAATGGCAGGTTGTAGTTTCAGCAGTTTAGATTAATATCTTTCAGGTTAGTTTATAGATATATGTCTATAAACTTAAGACCTTCTTAGAGTTCAGGAGATAATGTTATGGGTAGAGAGAAATCCAAGGAAAAGATTAAGGAACAGACAGAAAAGGCTGCTCCAGCGCAGGAGACTGGTCCCAGAACTCTTAAAGTCAGGCATTTGACCAGGGTCGAGGGCCATGGAAACATTGAGGTCAAGCTGGACTCTAAGAATATAATTCAGGACTGCATGTGGCATGTAGTAGAAGCGCCGAGATTTTTTGAAGCAATGGTTCAGGGCCGGCCATACACTGATATCCATCATATTGTTTCCAGAATATGCGGCATCTGTTCCATTGGTCACCAGCTCTGCTCAATCCAGGCAACTGAAGATGCTTTTGGACTCAATGTTTCCAAACAGACCCTTGATTTGAGAAAACTTGCTCTGCACGCTGAGAATCTGCAAAGTCACCTGCTGCATATTGGTTATCTTGTTTTGCCTGATCTTCTTGGAGTTGATTCAGTCCTCCCTCTCGCAGAGACCCATAAGGAAGAACTTGTAAATCTGGTGGCCTGTCGTAGAATTTCCAATGAATTCAGCAAGCTTATCTGTGGCCGTACCACTCATCCTCAAAGGCTGATCCCTGGTGGTATGGAGAAGTATCCAACAGCTGATGAACTTCTGGAACTTAAGTCCAAGCTTGAAGAAAGTTTGGGGCGTCTTGAAAAGATCGTAGATCTATTTGCAGCACTTGGTGATAAATGGCCTGACTTTAACAGGCCAACTGAATATGTAGCTCTAATTTCACCTGCGGAATATGCTCTTTACTCCGGAGAGATCGGCAGTTCCAATGATATAGTAAGGCCTGCCAGCCTGTATAATCAGGTTACCAATGAATACTGCGTTCCTCAATCCACAGCCAAATGGACCAAAAATACTCAGGATTCATATATGGTTGGTGCTCTGGCCAGGTTCAACCTCAACCACAAACTTTTAAGCACTATGGCTAAAAAAGCTGCCCACAAACTTGGTCTAAAGGCCCCTGCATACAATCCTTTCTTAAACACTGTTGCCCAGCTTGTGGAATGTGTCCATTCCACTGAAGATTCCATTGATGTGATCAAAGGGCTTCTTACTAAGGGCATCAGCGAGGAAAAACCAGCCAGTATAAAGATCCGTGCAGGTAAAGGTGTGGGAGCTGTAGAAGTTCCCAGGGGCATACTTATCCATAGCTATGAATACAGTGATGAGGGCAGGATTGTTTCAGCGGACTGTGTCATCCCCACAAATCAGAATCATGGAAATATTCAGATGGACATGAACGAGCTTAAAAATACTCTTTCCGGAAAAGATCCAGAAGATATTGAGTTAAAATTGAGTATGCTGGTTCGTGGTTATGATCCCTGTATTTCATGTTCAACCCATATGATTGATTTGTCTAATGAGGAGAAGCAAAAGTTAGTCAAATTTGTCAGGGTATAGCCTGATTTGTCTGAAACCCTTATATTTTTTCTCCTGGTCTGTTATCTAACGGACGTTTTTATTGGCGATCCAGCCAGGTGGCCTCACCCGGTAAGGATTATCGGCCGGACCTTAGATATGCTTGAGCCGGTGCTCAGAAAATCAGGACACAGCCTTAAGTTCCTGGGTTTTGCTGTTCTCTTTACCGGAGCGTTTGCCACTCTCTTTTCAGCTTCCCTTCTTATCTCCCTGCCTTTTCTGGGGTTTATATTTTCCCTTTATCTTGGCTATGCCTGCCTTGCCCTGGGGTGTCTGATTCATGAAATTAGAAAAGTCCAGAAATTAATAGATTCTGGCAGTTTGCAGGAAGCCAGAAAGGCCATAAGCTTTCTGGTCAGCCGGGATACGTCAGAGCTCAATGAGCAGGAGCTATATCAGACCCTGGCCGAGACTTTGTCAGAGAATTATAATGACGCTTTCTGCGCACCTTTTTTTTACCTCAGCCTTCTGGGTGTTCCCTGGGCCTGGATGTATAAACTGGTCAGCACCATGGATTCCATGTGGGGATATAAAACTGATAAATGGAATAAACTTGGTTTTGCCGGGGCAAAAGCCGATGATATCCTGGCTTATATACCTGCCAGGCTGGCAACCTTGTCCATGATCGGCGCCGCATATATTATGAATCTAAGAAAGAATGTGCGTTTATCAGAAATAGCCGTTGATGCAGGCAGAATGGAAAGTCCCAATGCCGGCTGGACCATGTCTGCCGGCGCTCACATACTTGGAGTGCGCATGGGCGGCAATGCCTCTTATTTTGGAGAGAAAAAATTCAAACCAGTTCTGGGCAGGGGCAGTGAAATTTACTCATCCGCCAAGATAGATCAGTTAGTCAGTCTTATTCTAATTAGTTCCTTCCTGTATGCTTTGGGGTTTATTGTTCTGGCCGCCATTGTCAGATGATTCTTCCTTCCATATCCTCCCGCCTAAAACTGAACTCATTCTTGACCACAGCATGTTTTTTGGATATTAGTTCAGAAAAAGATGGTGAAAAGAGAATGATCGACGGAAAAGATAAGAAAATTCTGAAGATACTCCAGAATAGCTGCAGAATATCCAATGCTGAAATGGCCAGGCAGCTGAATATGGCTCCATCAGCAATTCTGGAGCGAGTTCGCAAGTTGGAGAAAAAGGGAATTATCAAGGGATATGAATTAAGGATTGATCACAGATCAATCGGCTTATCTCTGACGGTTATTACCATGGTTAAGACTGAAGAAGATGTGGGGTCCACCAGGGTAGGGCGGGATTTATCCCGAATTCAAGATATTCAGGAAGTATATTTTATTGCAGGCGAATATTCATACATGGTCAAGGCCAGAGTTGCAGATACTGAAGCCTTGACCTGCCTGTTGCAGAAAATGGGTGAAGTTCCAGGAATCAGAGATACCAGAACAACCTTTGTGCTGGACACCATAAAGGAAAGTTCAAGCCTGGATCTGGATTAATCTCAGGTTAATAGAGTTTTTTAAAACATAGATAGATTATAAAAATCAGGGAGGATTTATGGCAGATGATGCATTAAACAAAAAAATCAGAGCCAGGGGTAATGAATTTTTTAAAAGCATAAGTGGAGAGGCTCCATCCATCTTTAATAAAGGCTGGTGGACAGGAAAAGTAATGGACTGGGCAATGCGCAATGAAGAATTCAAGGTCCAGCTGTTTCGCTTTGTTGATGTCTTGCCCTACCTGAATACTTCTGAATCTCTTACCAAACATATCCAGGAATATTTTGGAGGAGAGGGCCAGGATATTCCCTCAGTCCTCAAATGGGGAGCCAAAGGCAGTGGCTGGGGTGGAGGTCTTGCTGGTAAACTCATGGCTAAGTCCATCCGCTCTAATATAGAAAGTATGGCCAAACAGTTTATAATAGGTGAGAACATCAAGCAGGCTCTTAAGAGTTTAAATAAGATGCGCAAAGATGATTTTGCTTTTACTGTGGATATTCTGGGTGAAGCTACAGTTAGTGAGGATGAAGGGATTCAGTATCAACAGAGTTATCTTGAGCTTCTCGATGGTCTAAGCAAAGACGCGGATAAATGGAAATCCCTGGGTGAAGGCTCCGGG
>JBHEPK010000014.1:0-2694 GCA_046260325.1 Desulfonatronovibrio sp. | reverse complement strand
GAGCTGACTGGGGATACGCATCAAAGATTAATGTTTCCATCAAGCCATCAGCGCTTTATTCCCAGGCCAGGCCATCGGATTTTGCCGGCTCTGTGGCAGGAATATGTCAGAAACTCAAGCCAGTTGCCCTTAAGGCCAAAGAAACAGGTGCTCACTTATGTATAGATATGGAGCAGTATAAATTTAAGGATATCACTATTGAAGTGTATAAGAGGCTGCGCCAGGATCCTGACCTGAAAGATTTTGATCAGCTGGCCATTGTACTTCAGGCTTATCTTGTAGATACTGATAAAGACCTGGAAGATCTTCTTGGCTGGTCCAGAAAGAATGGTCTGCCCATAACAATCAGACTGGTAAAGGGTGCATACTGGGACTATGAAACCGTAATTGCCAAACAAAACGGCTGGAGAATTCCGGTATACACCATTAAGGCTGAAACTGATGCAGCTTTTGAAAGACAGTCCAGAAAGATTCTGGAAAACAGCGATGTATGTTATTATGCCTGCGGTTCTCATAATATCAGATCCATCGCAGCAGTAATGGAAACAGCCATTGAACTCGGTGTGCCTGAAGAAAGATATGAATTTCAGGTCCTTTACGGTATGGCAGAACCTGTACGTAAAGGTCTGCTCAAAGTAGCCAAAAGGGTACGTCTTTATTCACCATATGGAGAAATTTTACCTGGCATGGCTTATCTCGTGCGCAGACTCTTAGAAAACACTGCCAATGAATCTTTCCTTCGCCAGAGTTTTGCTGAAGACTTAGATACTGATCTTCTCCTGGAGGATCCCCTTGTTACAGCAGCGAGGGAAGCAGAATCCAGGAAAAAAACAGATAAACCTTCAGGAGATATTCCTGAGTTTGTAAATGAGAGTCTTGCTGACTTTACTCTGGAAACAGAGCGAAATGCCTTTCCTCAATCCATTGCCAGGGTCAGAAAAGAAATGGGAGGAGATTATCCTCTGATTATTAATAATAAGGAAGTATTTACAGATGATAAGCTGACCACTGTAAATCCTGCTGATCCTGATGAGGTTATCGGACATGTATGTCAGGCTTCCACAAAGGAAGTGGACATGGCCATGGAAGGGGCCAGGCAGGCATTGCCCATGTGGCGTGATTTAAGTCCTCAGGACCGGGCCAACTACCTTTTTAAAGCCGCTGATATAGCAAAGAAAGATATATTCAATCTTTCAGCCTGGCAGGTTCTGGAAGTTGGAAAACAATGGAGTCAGGCTCACGCAGATGTTGGTGAAGCCATTGATTTCATAGAATATTATGCCAGGGATATGTTAAGACTTGGTCAGCCCAGACGTATGGGCCGGGCGCCAGGGGAACTTAACCACCTGTTTTATCAGTCTAAGGGAATTGCAGCTGTCATATCTCCCTGGAACTTTCCTCTGGCCATCAGCGCAGGCATGACCTCTGCCGCCATGGTAACCGGCAATTGTGTATTGTACAAACCTGCTGGAGTGGCTTCAGCCATTGGATATGGGCTTGCTGATATCTACAGAAAAGCCGGTATCCCTGATGGAGTATTCCACTTTATACCGGGAAGAGGCAGGGTAATCGGAGATTATATAGTAGAGCATCCCGACATCAGCCTCATAGCTTTTACAGGATCCATGGAAGTAGGTTTGAGGATTGTCAATAAAGCTTCTGTTGTCCAGGAAGGACAGCAGCAGGTAAAGAGAGTTATTGCTGAAATGGGTGGTAAAAATGCCATAATCATCGATGATGACGCTGACCTGGATGAAGCTGTATTGGAAGTTGTTTACTCAGCTTACGGCTTTCAGGGACAGAAATGCTCAGCCTGTTCCAGGGTGATTGTTCTGGAAAATATCTATGACAAGTTTATTACCAGACTGGTTGAAGCAGCCAAGTCCTTAAAGATTGGTCCAGCAGATGATCCAACTAATTATATGGGTCCTGTGGTGGATAAATCTGCCCAGGAAAAGATTAAGGAATATATTGAACTTGGCCGCAAGGAAGGTAACGTCCTGTTAAGCACGGATGTTCCGGAAAAAGGTTATTATGTTCCTCTGACCATAATTGATGGTCTTACACCGGAAAACAGGCTTGCCCAGGAAGAAATATTTGGTCCGGTTCTGTCTGTTATGAAGGCCAAAGATTTTGATCAGGCTATTGATTGGGCCAACTCCACCAGGTTTGCTCTTACCGGAGCAGTGTTCAGCCGCAGTCCCAACAATCTGGAAAAGGCCAGGAAAGATTTCCGGGTGGGAAATCTTTATCTTAACCGGGGCAGTACTGGAGCATTGGTTGAACGCCAGCCCTTTGGTGGTTTCAAAATGTCAGGTGTTGGCTCCAAAACCGGTGGGCCTGACTATTTGATCCAGTTCCTTGACCCCAGATGCGTTACTGAAAATACTATGCGTCGGGGCTTTGCTCCCATAGAAAAGGATGATGACTGGGTGGAATAGTTCCTATTTATGAAAGATTATAGTTAAAAGAAAATCCCCGGAACTCCGGGGATTTTCTTTTTGGCCGCTTTGAATATTTGACTGCAGACCATAATGGGGATAATTAATCTGGTCTTGTGATGCTGATTATCATGTAAAAAAAAGACGATTTTATACTATTGTGTCCTAACAGCCTGTGAAAAAGTCATTATTAGACAGGCTGTTTAAAAATTCCAAGTGCAAGGAGCAAAAAAAGTTTAAGGTCGCGGCGTAT
>JBHEPK010000139.1:0-5442 GCA_046260325.1 Desulfonatronovibrio sp. | reverse complement strand
CTTTGATACTGTTGAAGATGAGCCTCATTCATATGATCAGGCAGTGGAAAAAGCAAAGTCAGCCGAAGCCACTGTCTTGATGATGTTTGGCTATCTAAATTCTTCGATATTGATGCGAAAAGCCATTTCTATAGCTGATTGGAGACCTGATGCCTATTATGCTACAATTGGCCCTGTGAATAATGAGTATCAAGATGTCCTCAAGGATTTGGCTGAGAATAGTTTTTCCACGTCCATCTGGAAGTATCATTCAAGCTTGATTTATTCTGGAGTACATAGATTTAACGCAGATTTTATAAAAACCTATAATGAAGATCCCAGCTATCATGCAGCTGCAGCCTATGCTGCAGGACAGTTAATGTCTCAGGCCCTGGAGCGAACTGGATCTGTAAACTATAAAGAATTAAGGGATATCTTAGAAAAAATGGAATCATTTTCTATCCTTGGCAGATACGGCGTCAATTACAGGGGACAGCAGATCCGCCATGTGGCTTTTATAACCCAGTGGCAACAGGGTAATCTGGAAATTGTCTGGCCTCCTAATCTATCTACTTCAAGCCCAAGGATTGAATATGGCCCAAGATAAATCCAGTTTTTGGCAAAGCATTTTTGTAAGGCTTCTTATCCCGCTGATTGCAGGCCTGATTTTCGTATCTTTCTGGCTGCAGAGCATGGTTCTGGGAACAGTTGAGGACTTTCTTGAAAAGCATATGCATGAAAAAATGGACTGGATGACCAGTAATGTCTTTGAAATCTGTTCCCGCAACCTTAATGATTTTCTACTCATTACTTCAGGGGCTTATCTTAATCATGCTATTGTTCGTGCCAGGACCTTAAATGAAATTGAAGACTATTTTGACAGTCATCACCTGTCAGGGATAATTGTTTCTCAGGAAAAAGTTGTCCTGGCGCATGATTTACCTGTTGATGACCATGTCCTGATTTCCAAAACAAGGGAACTTTCCTCAATTGCCATTATCCCCTTGGCAGAAAGTGAATATATTACCAAAAATATCAGTTTTGAGCCATGGCAGTGGGATATTATTGTCTTGCAGGATAAGAGTTATTATGAATCAATGCTCTCCCATGTGAGAAATTTTTATCGGGGTGTTGTAGGCGTTTTGAGTGCAGGTGTTGTTTTTATCATGCTTCTGGTAATGGTGAATGTTTCCAGGCCATTGTCTTTGATTATCCGCAAAATAAAAGATGAGAAGCCGCCTGATTATAATGGCGTGGCTGAGTTTTCATATCTGAGTGGAGCCATTGACAGGATGATGAAATCAATTCGCTCCAAAAATGAATTTATTTCCAGTCTTTTTGATGCCCTTAGTGCTGTTGTGGTTGTGGTGGATAAGCATGGCCGGATCTCTATGGTTAACAACTATCTATGCATATTGAGCGGTTATAAACGTGAAGAAATCGTGGGACGGATGATCTGGGATATTCTTCCGAGAAGAAAATCAAGGATTATTAAACAGTTGTTTCAGGGACATGCCAGAGGAAGCACTGTGAATGGTGAAGCCATGAGCATAGTCACCAAAGACAAAGTAAAGATAGAGGTCTTGTGGCACAGTCGACATATTCAGGATAAGGAGTCAAACCTTGAATGGATAATCTATACTGGATCTGATGTTTCCAAGCTCAAGCATATTGAGAGAGCTTTGGAAAAGGAGAGAATGCTCATTTATTCACTTTTTGAGAGTTCGCCCCTGGCTCAGATGGTAGTAGACAGAGATGGAAAGATTCTGGATGTCAATGAAAAGTTTGTGCAGCTGACTGGTTACGAAATTAATGAACTCATTAAGCTTGACACATGGCTTGCAGCAATTATCAGCAACAGGATCAATCTTAATGAGCTTGTGAGTGACTGGCATAATGCGGTTGCAGGCTCAAGGGTTGCAAGGCAGGTTCAGATAAAAGATAAGCTCGGGAATTTGAAAAAGTTGGAGTTCAGCTTTTATCTTCTTCCCGATGGCAGACTGATTTCCTTCCTGGTTGATATGACGGAAAAAGACCTTCAGGAGGAAGAGAATCGGAGAATGGAAAGAGAGCTGAACCAGGCCAGGAAAATGGAAGCCATGGGAGTATTGGCTGGTGGTGTTGCCCACGATTTTAATAATATTCTTCAGGCCATATCTGTTCAGGCTCAGGCTCTGGACTCCCGGACATCTGACAGGGACGGCCTGAAAAAGCCGTTGCAAAGAATTGACGCTTTGGTCAGCAGAGGGATCAGCATCATTAAAAGAATTTTGACTTTCAGCAGAAAAGTTGCCCCAGAGCTGTCTGTGCTTGATATCAATGAATTGATCGAGCAGGAAATTGGACTGCTCAGGCATGCCCTGCCTAAGATGGTTGAAATGAGATCCGATCTAAAGCCAGGCATAAGTAATGTGCGCATTGATAAACATCAAGTGGAGCTGGTGTTAATGAATATGGTGAACAATGCCCGGGATGCCATCAAAGACTCGGGGGAGATAATAGTGTCCACTACGGAGCTTGATGTTGAAGTTGGAAGTTTAGAGTACAAAAATGTTACACCCGGCAGGTATATTGCCTTGTCCATCGCAGATACAGGTGAGGGAATGGATCAAGCAGTTAAGGAAAGGATTTTTGATCCATTTTACACCACCAAGGAAATTGGTCGGGGAACAGGTCTCGGATTGCCCACGGTTTTTGGGATAATCAAGAGTCATGGCGGACATATATTCTGTAAAAGCACCCCTGGAAAAGGGACAGAATTTACAATACTGCTTCCGGCCCATGAATCTGCATCTGCAAATGAAGAACTATCTGAAGTTAAGAATAAAGATGAAGTGACTTCTCTTTCAGGAAGGGAGTCATTGCTTATTGTAGATGATGAGGATGATATCCGGGAAGTAACCATGGAGATGTTTGAATCTTACGGATACAAGGTTATGGGTGCTGCGTCCGGTGAAGAAGCTATAAAAATATTTGAATCGGAAAAAGTTGATTTTATCCTGATGGATCTTGGAATGCCTGGTATGGGCGGGGAAAAGTGTGCCAGACTGATTTTAGAGATGGACTCTAAGGCCAAAATAATAATTGCCAGTGGCTATATGGACCATCCCATGGCAAAAAATCCAAAGAAATTCGGATTGGTGGATTTTATTGCCAAGCCTTTTCAGGTGAAGGTTGTATTGGAGAAAATCAGGGCAGTTTTTGATTAGCAGCTTACTAATTTGAAGATCTGACAGCATTTGACATTTTTTATATGTTGCAGGAATTTGGCGGCTTTACCAAAGAGCTGAAGAATTTAAAGGACAGATTCGATTAACACAAAACTCTCAGGAGATACTGACTGATGGATTTAAAAGGAACAACTATTCTGGCGGTTAAAAAAGGTGACCATGTGGCCATGGCAGGCGATGGTCAGGTAACTTTTGGTCAGGCTGTGGTTATGAAACATACTGCGAGAAAGGTGAGAAGAATGTATAAGGATCAGGTGATTGCCGGTTTTGCAGGGGCAACTGCAGACGCTTTTACCCTTTTTGAACGTTTTGAAGCCAAACTTGAAGAATACAGGGGAAACCTGTTGCGTGCCAGTGTGGAGCTGGCCAAGGAATGGCGTATGGATAAGTATCTGCGCAGGCTGGAAGCCATGCTTCTTGTGGCGGATAAAAATAATGTATTGATCATAACAGGAAATGGAGATGTTATAGAGCCGGATGATGGTGTTGCAGCCATTGGGTCAGGCGGAGCATACGCACTGGCAGCGGCCAGGGCCATGGCAGAAAATTCTGATCTGCCAGCTGGAGAGATCGTTGAGAAGTCAATGCATATTGCGGCCAATATCTGCGTATACACCAATGATAATATTATTCTGGAAAAGATTGACTGATCGAGAGGTGTACAATCTTCGGATACGTTTTAATAATTTTTAAGTATTGATAATTGAAAATCCCCAACAAAAGGAAATGTTTTAATGAGTACAACACTTACTCCAAGAGAGATAGTTTCAGAACTGGATAAATTCATAATCGGCCAGGACGATGCCAAAAGAATGGTGGCCATTGCATTGCGCAACAGGTGGCGCAGGCAGCAGCTTGATCCGGAACTTCGGGAAGAGATTGCTCCCAAAAATATCATCATGATTGGTCCCACAGGAGTGGGTAAAACCGAGATTGCCAGGCGTCTGGCCAAGTTAGCTGGATCGCCTTTTTTCAAAGTTGAGGCAACCAAATTTACAGAAGTGGGTTATGTTGGCCGGGATGTAGAATCCATGATCCGGGATCTGATGGAAATAGGCATCAATATGGTTCGGGATGAAGAAAAGAAAAAAGTTAAAAGCAGGGCTGAAGGAAATGCTGAAGAAAGGCTGCTGGACCTTCTCCTGCCTCAAAAAAAAGCTTCACCTCCTCAGCAGAATTTTCAGCAAGGTCAGTTTCAACTTGAGCAACCTTCAACAGAAGAACAGCAGGAACCAGAGCAAAAGGAAAGTCAAAGCGCCCAGCAGCAGCATGAGAGAACAAGGGAAAAGCTTCGGAAAATGTGGCGTGAAGGTCGACTGGATGACCGGGTCGTGGATATTGAAGTTCAGGCTGGGAGCAATGTAGAGATCATGGCCATGCCGGGTATGGAAGATATGGAAATGCAGTTCCGGGATATGTTCAGCCGGGTTTTTCCCAAAAAGACAAAGACCAAGAAGGTTAAGGTCAAAAATGCTTATGAAATCCTGGTCCAGGAAGAGTCTGAAAGGCTTGTGGATATGGATAAGGTCACGGAAATAGCCCGGGAACGTGTTGAGCAGAGCGGCATTGTTTTTATTGATGAAATCGACAAGGTCTGTGGGGGAGATAAAGGCAGTAAAGCTGAAGTTTCCAGAGAGGGAGTTCAGCGTGATCTTTTGCCTGTAGTAGAGGGGTGCGTGGTTAATACCAAATATGGTATGATCCGCACAGACCATATATTGTTTATTGCTGCCGGGGCCTTTCACTATTCAAAACCCTCAGATCTTGTTCCTGAGCTTCAGGGAAGATTTCCCTTGCGGGTTGAGTTGACTGCTTTAAACAGTGATGATTTTTATCGTATACTTACAGAACCTCAGAACGCTTTGACCACGCAGTATAAAGCGCTTCTGGAGACAGAAGGGATTACCCTTGAATTTACTAATGAGGCTTTATCCGAACTTTCTACTTTTGCTCAGAAAGTTAATGAGGAAACTGAAAATATTGGTGCCAGAAGGCTCTACACCATAATGGAAAAACTTCTTCAGGATCTTTCTTTTAAAGCCCCTGAAATGGGCGGTCAGAAAATAGTGGCTGATAAGGATTATGTTCAGGATCAGTTAAAAGATGTGCAGGCGGATAAGGATCTGTCCAGATACATACTTTAGAAGCGTCTCACCCGGGCGGACCGGGATCAAACCGACAAGTAACTTTAAATTACCTCAGCTCGAGAGAGATTGCCGCGCTCGAAGACTCG
>JBHEPK010000138.1:5008-5521 GCA_046260325.1 Desulfonatronovibrio sp. | reverse complement strand
GTCTTTTGTTAATGATTTTTTATGTAACCCATTTTTTGTCACGTAGATTCATGGGCCCTTTAAACAGGTTGATATCCCATACCCGCAGGATTGCTCAGGGCGATTTTACACCGATAATGCCGGTTTACAAATACCGCGATGAATTCACTATTGTAGAACTGGCTATCAACAGGATGCTTAATCAATTGGAGCATCATCACAATTCCATGGTTGAATCACACAAACAAAGAGCCATAGGCACCCTGACAGCTGGAGTAGCCCATGAACTCAACAATCCTCTGAACAACATCATGCTGACCGCGCACACCCTGCTTGAAGACTATAAGGATATGTCGGATGAGGAAAAAACCGAGATGCTTCAGGACATAATCGGAGAAACCGACAGGTCAAGAAATATTGTACGTAACCTGCTTGATTTTACCAGGGAAAGCGAATCCATAAGCGAGGCAATAAATATTGGTGATCTGGTCAAGTCCACAAGAAATCTCGCATTGAACCAGGCCAGAGTATCGG
>JBHEPK010000138.1:3317-4906 GCA_046260325.1 Desulfonatronovibrio sp. | reverse complement strand
AAACAACAGCTCAAACAGGTTTTTCTTAATCTGATCATAAATGCTCTGGATGCTGTTGAATCGGTGGACAGGGACAGGGAGGTGCTCATAGCAGTTAAAAAACATGCCAACACCCGTGGTTTTATCATGGTCAGCGTGCGCGATAATGGAGAAGGAATACCTGAACCGGTAAAAGCCAGGATATTTGATCCTTTCTTTACCACCAAACCAGTGGGCAAGGGTAACGGACTGGGATTGTCAGTTTCACAGGGGATCATTAAGAACCATGGCGGAAGGATTGAAGTTCAGAGCGAAGAAGGAAAGTACACTATATTTAATGTAATTCTTCCTTATGACAGATATTCACGAGGTTATTAATGATGAAGCCCGGCATTTTTAAAAATTCATTTTCTAATCAAGAAGTTGGTATATGATTCAACTGGCTGTTATTGATGATGAACCTGCTGTGCTTCGCGCTTTAGAGCGTAAAGCGGGCAAGAATATTTATGATGTGCATACCTTCACAGACCCTGCTGAGGCGTTGTCTGTTATTGAAAGGCGTCATTTTCATATTATTCTCAGTGATTTGAAAATGCCTGGCATAGACGGCTTCAGCATCCTGGAAAGGGTGAAAAGCATTTCCCCGGATACTGAGGTAATAATCATGACCGGCTACGGTTCAGCTTCTACAGCCGTGGATCTGGTAAAAAAAGGCGCTTTTTATTATCTTGAAAAGCCTTTTTCTCCGGACCAGGCCATGCTTGTCTTGAACAGGGCCGCCGAACATCTTGGACTTTTGGATGAAAACAGAAAATTAAAAAGAGAGCTTCTGGATAAAAGGCTGGTGACCAAAATAATCGGAGTCAGCAGGCCTGTACGTGAACTGGTTAAGTTTATTCATAAAGTAGGCCAGGTGGACTGCAATGTGCTGATCCTGGGAGAAAGCGGAACCGGCAAAGAACTTATAGCCAGAGCTATCCATGAATCCAGCAACAGAAAGGATAAGCCTTTTGTAAGTTTTAACTGCGGGGGGTTTTCAGAAGAACTTATCGCCAATGAATTGTTTGGACATGAAAAAGGCGCTTTTACCGGAGCTGACCAGGGAAAGCCCGGGCTGTTCGAAACCGCCCAGAAAGGCACTGTATTTCTGGACGAAATAGGTGAAACTCCTCCCTCCATGCAGGTTAAATTACTAAGACTTTTGCAGGAGAAAAAAGTGTTGAGGGTGGGGGGGACAACTCCTGTGGATCTGAATGTGCGTATTATTTCAGCCACGAACAGAGAACTTGAGCATGAGGTGAGCATGGCCAGGTTCAGGGAGGATTTGTACTTCCGCCTTAAAGTGGTAACCATCCGCGCGCCGGCCCTGAGAGAGCGCATGGATGATCTGCCCGTGCTCATGGAATATTTTCTCAAGCGGTATAATACCCTGTATAACAAGAAGATTAAAGGTTTAACCAAAAAAGCCAGGACTATACTGAATAAATATTCTTTTCCCGGAAATGTCAGGGAGCTGGAGCATATAATTTCCAGCGCGGTGGCGCTGGGCGAGGACGCCTGGATTGATGAAAACGATCTGCCTCAGGATCTGGGCTGTCTGGAAGTTGAAA
>JBHEPK010000138.1:0-3307 GCA_046260325.1 Desulfonatronovibrio sp. | reverse complement strand
CCCAGGAGCATCTGGTGCCTCTCTGGGAAAATGAAAGAGAATATATCATCAAAGTACTTGAAGCCACCAACTATAATAAAGTCCGGGCTTCGGAAATCCTGGAGATTCCCAGAACTACATTGTGGAGGAAAATTAAGAAATACAAAATTCCGGATGCTGTAATATAGCTTTTGGATATACTGGTTTTTCAGTTCATGAGATTACTGATATCAGTCTGCATTTTATGCTGGTAATAATCAAATTGATCTTTATTGTTCATGACCATGTCCATCTGTCGGGTATGAACAATAAGATATCCAAGTGTTTTCAATCGTTTTAATGTTTCCACCCTGGAACCTCCTTCGAAAGACGCCCGCAGTGAGTCTTCAGTCGTGTTTATTTGAAAACCGATCTCTTCCATTATCTGCGACATGAGCCTCAGCCTGAGCTGTTTGCGCCCCATATCCGCGGCCCCGCCTTTGAACCCGAATCTTATGTAGTTTTCCCTGTCCTGTTCTTTGCATAAAGTTTGGAGTACTGAATAATGGTAGCCGAATCTGCAATTCAGACTGCAGAAATTACCAGAAACAAGGGCGTAGTTTTTAAGAGCAAAAGAAGACGGTCCGACAAGGTCGAGATCTCTATTCATGGTTGATTCCATCATGATGGAAAACAGGCCTTTGGCATCAGCGCCGGGTGGGCCCTGCCAGGCATGACTGACCATGCCTTCCCATACGGCAAGAAAGGGTTGGGAACTGATCTCACTCAGTCTGATCCTATCTTTAATCTTCCGCTTTTTGAAACCTCCTCCAATATTGATGAGCCACCACTGGGTAGGAACTCCGGCAATAAGTCTCTTTCCGGATGCTTCAATTCCTTCATATTCCTGTCCCAGACAAAACATTTCATCTACAGCCTTTTCATGGCAAAAACGCAGAATGTCATGATAAGTCTCGCAATTTTCAGGAGAGAATTTTTTGTGACCAGGATCTGTGAGATTCAGAGGGCTGACCAGGGAGAGAAGTTTTTTTAAGGCCAAATAAACCGGCGTATTGTACATTTTTCCTATATCTGCTGATGCTGCTGGAAGGGTGTATGACAGGGAACTCTCAAATACTTCACAGGCCCACGCATCCAGTGTGACATGAGAGTTCGTAGCCAGGACAGTAGTAGCTTTTTCAGTATTGAACAGCGCTGGCACATTGAACTCCCTGGCAACTGTAGCCAGATGACCGGCCGCGGCTCCATGATCAGTAATCAGTCCTGATGCCTTGCCTAAAAGACTTGACCACCGGGGCAGGGCATCCCTGGCAACCATTATTCCTCCCAGAGGGAAACCGGCCGCGTCTTTTTGGGATTCGATGAGAAAAACAGGTCCCTGGGCTATGCCTCCTGATGCAGTGATTCCTCCTTTTAAAACCGGCTGGATGTCCTGGGATGCAAGACTGTTTCGGAAACTGGAATATGAATATTCAGCTCCAGCGGAATCGGCAGGCTTGTGATGTACTTGCAGTGGTCTGGTCTGAAGAATGACTATCTTACCCCATGGATCAACGCACCATTCAATATCCTGTGGACTTCCAAAATATTTTTCAAGGTTTATTGCAATTCTTGCCAGAGCAAGAGCAAGGGCATCAGTAACAGCAGGTTCCCGGGGTGATTCAGGATCAAGTTTTACACTGATTATACCTTTTTCCGCGGAATGACATAGCATTGTTTTCTGTTCATTGATCTTTCTATCTATCAACCCCTTTTCTGATCTGGAATAAATAAACCGATCCGGGTCCGCTGAACCATCTACAAGAGCTTTGGGCAGACCGCGAAGGGCACTAATCACCACATCATCTGAACCTGTTTCAGTGTTGTTTGTGTATATTACACCGCTTGAAACAGCGTCCTGCATGACCAGAAAAGCAGCGCTCATAAGCACTTGTCTATCGGAAAACCCTTTGTTGTGCCTGTAAAGGAGGGCTCTTGCATTGTATTTTCCAGCAAGGACCTTTTTGTAAGCACTTACAAGCTCATCCCCGCGAACCTCCAGTACCGAATGGTACTGACCCGCAAAAGAAGTTTGCAGTTCATCTTCCCCTGTGGCGCTGCTTCTTACTGCCAGACGGACTCCTTGTCCGTGTTCCGCTTCCAGACTTTTGTAGGCCATTTTCATGGCATTCTGCACGGCATCAGGCATTGTCGCAGTTTCTATAAGTCCTTTAAGTCGGGAACTGGCCTCGTAGACTTCTTCAAGCTTATCAAAATTAGTGCATTGGATTATTTGTTCAAACTGAGGATTTAGATTGTTTTTTTGAATAAAAATTTCAAAAGCTTTGGTGGAAAGTACAAATCCATCAGGAATAACAATCCCGGTAATATTTCGGGCTTCTGCAAGATTGGCAGCCTTTGCTCCAGCCGCGGGAGCGTCTTCACGTCTGAGCTGTTTTATATCACGGCAAAGCCAGGATGCCCCTCTATATTCCCCCGGCTTTATCTCCAGATGCATGTTGTCCAGGCTGGTATGAATTTTTTCAAATTTATTGAGCAAGATACCGTATTTTGAGGGAGCGATTCTATCCAGAAGGGTTATTACCCTGAACAAAGCAACAGATAATTCCGTAATATTCTTTCGTAGAAAGGAATACCCATATACCTTGTTTCCAGAAAGAGTCTGTTCCATATCAGACATTATTTCCAGAATTCTCTGGTTGATGGTCAAAAGATTTTTGAAATTCCAGTATTTAGTTTTAAATTCTTGAGTGGCCGGATCTGATTTCTCAATGTCAGGATAAACCTCTGGACTGTTGATAAGTTTTTTATAGATAGCTTTAATATTGATCATTTTCCAATATCCTTGGAATTTCCCGGCAGGGGAACAATCCTGGTTAAATATTGTCAGTGCCGATAAAGTCCTGCACGCCATAAAGGTTGATCTTCTCCGGACTTATAATTGCAATAATAAACTTATCAATTCTTGTGCCATTAATTTATGCTATATAATTCAAGGTATTGTAAAAAATAAAGAAGTGGCAAAAATGGATCTGTTGCAAAATGAAACACTGTTATCAACTAATTTTTTTGCTTTAAGCTTTGATAAGGGCCAGATTGATAAAGTGCAGTTTCATTATGAAACCTTATGCAGGAGAAAGATTTTTTGGGGGCTTTAAATTATTCAGATGAAGAGAAAACAAGGAGATGTTATATGGGCAGCATTCTGATCGTAGACGATGAGCCTAAAGTGCTTAAATACTTAGAAAAATATTTACAGAAAAGAGGGTTGGAAGTCAGAACAGCTGACAGCGGAGAAAAAGGGTTGGAAATTGTTAAAACCGAATCC
>JBHEPK010000137.1:3186-5584 GCA_046260325.1 Desulfonatronovibrio sp. | reverse complement strand
CTACTTCCGAGGGCTGGATAGGCTCATATATCCACTCCAATGGGAAGATAGCTGTGTTGGTCGAACTTAAATGCGAAACAGATTTTGTGGCCAAAAGTGACAAATTCCAGGAGCTGGCCAAGGATCTTTCCATGCAGGTAGCTGCTACATCACCTGTTTGTGTATCCCCTGACCAACTTCCTCAGGAACTGCTGGAAAAAGAAAAGCAGATTTTCCTTAACCAGGCTAAGGAAGAGGGCAAACCAGAAAATATTGCCGAAAAAATCGTCGAAGGCCGTATAAAAAAATATTACAAAGAAGTCTGCCTCCTTGAGCAGCCGTTTATCAAGGACGACTCCAAGACTATCACTGATCTGCTCAATGAAACTGTAGCCGTTCTCGGTGAAAACATTCAGATCGGGCGCTTTACACGCATGGGCTTGGGCGAAGACGCATAGTAATCCAGAAGGGGCCTTAACAGGCCCTTTTTTTTCGTATATCTTTTGCTGACTATTCCAGAAAAATGATTCGTTACAACCCACATACTTACCGGGTGCATCAATGACCAAAATCAAATACAGAAGAGTATTGCTTAAACTCAGTGGCGAAGCCCTTGCAGGGGAGCAGGGATACGGAATTGATCCGGAAATAATAACTTCCATATCCAGGGAAATTGTGGATACTCTGTCCCTGGGTGCTCAAATTGGACTGGTGATCGGAGGGGGAAATATATTCCGCGGTGTTTCAGTTTCTTCCAAAGGCATGGACAGGGGGTCTGCTGACTATATGGGCATGCTGGCCACTGTCATGAACGCCCTTGCAGTTCAAGACGTACTGGAAAAAATGGGGGCTGAAACCAGGGTCATGACCGCAATTTCAATGCATGAAGTTGCTGAGCCGTATATACGCAGAAGAGCCATGCGCCACTTGGAAAAGCAAAGAGTAGTTATCTGCGCGGCCGGGACCGGAAACCCTTTCTTCACCACTGATACAGCCGCAGCCTTAAGGGCCATGGAACTTAAAACAGACGCTATTCTAAAGGCAACAAAGGTTGATGGAGTGTACGACAAAGACCCTGTCACCCATAAAGATGCGATAATGTTTACAACCCTTACCTATCTTGATGTTTTGAAAAAACAGTTGAAGGTCATGGATTCCGCTGCTATTTCCCTGTGCATGGACAACAACATGCCCATAAAAGTATTTAATCTGTTTCAGAAAAACAGCATAAGCAGAGTCGTCTGTGGCGAAGATATCGGGACATTAGTTCAAGGAGGATAATATGCAATCAGTTTTAAAAGACTGCCAGAACAAGATGAACAAAGCCATACAGAATTTGGAAAAAGAATTTTCCAGGCTGCGCACGGGAAGGGCGTCCACAGGTCTTCTTGAAGACGTCATGGTTGATTATTACGGCACAATGACCCCGCTGAATCAGCTGGCCTCAATATCCATACCAGACAGCAGAACCATTTCCATCCAGCCGTGGGACCGCAACGCTTTTTCATCAGTAGAAAAGGCAATTATGAAGTCTGATCTGGGTCTTAATCCAGTTAATGATGGCAAAGTAATCAGAATAAACATCCCCCCGCTTACAGAAGAAAGACGCAAAGATCTGGTTAAGTTAGCCAAAAAATATTCTGAAGATACCAAGGTTGCCATCAGAAATATCAGGCGCGATGCCAATGATACCCTGAAGAAAATGAAAAACAACAAAGAACTTACTGAAGACGAAATGCACAAAGGTCAGGATGAAGTTCAAAATGCCACAGATAAATTTGTGGAAAATGCAGATCAAGTTCTCGAGGTTAAAGAAAAAGAAATCATGGAGATCTGATATTGCTGACAAAATTGCCCAAACACTTAGCCATCATCATGGATGGCAATGGGCGCTGGGCTGAAAAAAAAGGCTTGTCCAGAAGCGAAGGACATAGTCAGGGAACCAGGACCGCAAGAAAAATCGTTGAAGAATCAAAACGTCTTGGCATTCCCTATCTGACTCTTTATGTCTTTTCCAAAGAGAACTGGAATCGCCCCGGTGAAGAGGTTTCATTTCTCTTCAAGTTGTTATCCAAGTTTCTTCAGGGGGAACTTAAAAACCTTCTGCAGCAGGGAATACGCCTGAACATCCTGGGCGAAATTGACGAACTGCCCCTGGCAACCAGAAAAATGGTTCAGCATGCATGTTCCCAAACCAGTGACAATTCATACATGACCCTGAACCTGGCTCTAAACTATTCAGGACAGCATGAACTTGCCAGGGCCTGCAGGCTTATTCTGGAAAAAGGTATTCCTCCTCAGGAAATCACTCCAGCTACTTTAAAAAACTACCTTTATACTGCTGGCCAGCCTGATCCTGACTTAGTAATCCGCACTGGCGGCGAAGTCAGGATCAGCAACTATCTGTTGTTCCAGTCAG
>JBHEPK010000137.1:0-3176 GCA_046260325.1 Desulfonatronovibrio sp. | reverse complement strand
TCAGCCTACTCTGAATTATTTTTTACCGATACCTTCTGGCCGGACTTCACCCCTGAAGAATTGCAGGTCGCCCTTAAAGAATATGCTTCCAGGGAAAGAAGATTAGGCAGGATTAATCCAATATGAACCTTACATCTCACCAGAAAAGAATCATAACAGCCCTTGTCCTCTTCCCTTTGCTGGGCCTTGTCATTTATTCTGGAGAACTTATCCAGACAATTATTGTTGCTTTGGCAGGTTTTCTGGGGCTCTGGGAATTTTACAAATTGTTCTGGTCCGGCAAAAAACGCTTTTTTTTAAAATTAACAGGAACCCTTGGAGGAACTCTTTTTCTTTTGGATTCAGGCCTTGGCTGGACAGAAAATCCAGTTCTATTTCTAATAATTTTTTTCTGGATTACCTGGATGTTATTCCTTTTGGAGTACAGCCAGAAAAAGGATCAGGCCGAATTCAGGGATTACCTTGTCCTTATTGGTGGTCTTTCGTATGTACCCCTGATTCTGAGCCTGTTCTTCAATCTAAAAGAAACTGAGATACTTCTGGTTCTATTTGCAGCTGTTTCCTCTGATACTGGAGCATACTACGCCGGATCCTGGTTCGGCGGAAAAAAAATCTGGCCTGCTGTAAGCCCCAAAAAAACCTGGGCTGGAAGTTTTGGCGGACTTTTCATATGTGTTCTTGTAACACTGACAATGGGCTCCAGCTTAGGTGCTGCTCCCTGGTGGCAATACATTATTTTGGGCATCCTGCTTAACATTGCAGCCCAAATTGGTGATTTCTTTCAATCATCATTAAAAAGGTGGAATAATGTAAAGGACTCAGGTAATATTTTACCAGGTCATGGTGGTATTCTGGACAGGATAGACAGCTTATTGCTGTTATTACCTGTCTATGTCCTTTATTCAACTTTGTTTAAATTATTCTGATCATTAAATTTCAAGATAAGTTAAAAACAGGTAATTATTAACTACATTAGCGAAAAAAATCTTGTGGTCCAGAAAACTCTTTAACGTTTTAATAGTCAACGCAGGTTCCGTGGTATTCAGTTTGTCCCGTGGGCAAGATCTTCTGCCCCTCAGGGTATCTTTTCTGGGCAGGGTCTATAGAAAACCATAGTATCTTAACAGGCATAAAAATTGATATCTTATATTTCTTCCCTTAGCAGCGATTCAATCCCCTCCGGGTCCAGAGCCTTAACTATTCTTGGCTCTACAGGATCCATCGGGACCAGCGCCCTTGAAGTAATTCGGGGCAATAAAGACAAATTCAGGATTGTCGGGCTGGCAGGCGCCAGAAACATTAAACTACTGGCTGACCAGGCCAATGAATTCAAGCCTGATATTCTGGGAGTCCTTGACTCGCAAGGGGCGCAGGAACTTTCTCTTTTGCTGGAAAATGGATACAAGCCCCAAATAGTTCATGGTCCTGATGGTTATATACAAATGGCTGAAATGGCAGAATCTCCCATAATTCTTTCAGCCATGGTCGGGGCTGCCGGTCTGGTTCCCACCCTTGCTGCAATCAGAAAGGGGAAAATCATCCTTCTGGCCAATAAAGAATCCCTTGTTCTTGCTGGAGACCTCATCAGAAAGGAATGCCTCGATTCAGGAAGCATTATCCTGCCTGTGGATTCTGAACATAATGCAATATTCCAGGCAATTCAGGGACACAACTTCCAGGAGGTGGACTCAATCATAATCACTGCTTCAGGAGGACCATTCAAGGGGAAGACTCAGGACTTCATGAAGAAGGTCACTCCGGAACAGGCCCTTGACCATCCCAACTGGTCCATGGGTGCCAAAATAAGCATTGATTCCGCAACTATGATGAACAAAGGCCTGGAAGTAATTGAAGCCCATTATCTTTTTGGCATTACAACTGACAGAATAAAGGTTCTGGTTCACCCCCAGAGTATTGTCCACTCTCTTGTAAATTTTACAGATGGATCACTGCTGGCTCACATGGGCGTTCCTGACATGATGATACCCATAGCCCATTGCCTTGGTTATCCAGAACGTCTTCAGGTAGACCTGCAGCCACTTGATCTTGCTCAAATCAGCAATCTTAGTTTTTTTGAGCCTGACACAAAGGCATTTCCCTGTCTCGGGCTATCCCTTGAAGCTCTCGAAAAAGGTCCTGACTTTCCCATTGTTCTAAATGCAGCCAATGAAATATGTGTGCAGGCATTTCTAAACAAAAAAATAGGCTTCATGGAGATCCCTGAGCTCAACTCTAAAGCTCTGCAAAATCATCACCCCTGCACAACAAATTCCTTAGAAGATATCCTGGAGATTGACTCCAGAACAAGAAAAATTGTTCAGGGCTGGATAAAGGCGTAAATTATGTTTGAAAGTGCTTTGGCCATAATTCTGGTATTGGGCCTGCTTATTTTTTTTCATGAACTTGGACACTTCCTCGTAGCCAGGATTTTGGGTATTGGGGTGTCGGTCTTCTCCCTGGGCTTCGGCCCCAAACTGCTGAGTTTTAATTACGGGAAAACAGAATACAGATTGTCTGCAGTTCCCCTGGGCGGATATGTAAGCTTAGTGGGTGAAGCTGATGATGAAGAACTTCCAGAAAAGTTCACACCCAAAGAAAGTTTTGCCAGACGGGCCCCCTGGCAGAGAATCCTGGTGGTGGTTGCCGGCCCCATATTTAATTTTATTTTAGCCTGGTTTATTTACTGGGGGCTTTTCTGGGCCCACGGTCAGATGGAATTAATTGCCGAGGTGGGAGAAGTTGCAGACAACAGCCCTGCATATGAAGCCGGCATTGAACCAGGTGACAGAATCATTGCCATAAATGGTCAGGATATTAAATACTGGGATGAAATGGTCCTTTTTATCCAGGAAAGTAATGGCGAACAATTAAACATCCAGGTACAAAGAGATTCTCATCCTCTTGATTTTATTGTTAATCCGGAAATCGCAACCCGTCAGAATATTTTTGGTGAAGAAATTCAAACACCTCAGGTCGGGGTAATCGCTTCCGGTGAAACTGTAACCATTGATTTGAATCCATTAAGTGCAGCATATGAGGGCGCAGCTCAGACCTGGATGCTCATGAAACTTACAGTCCAGGGAATCGTTAAGCTGGTGGAGCGGATCATCCCCCTGGATAATATCGGTGGTCCCATTATGATCGCCCAGCTGGTAAGCGAACAGACCCAGGAAGGG
>JBHEPK010000136.1:3156-5622 GCA_046260325.1 Desulfonatronovibrio sp. | reverse complement strand
CGGCAAGGGAGGTCAATGCCAGAACAGGCAGATGTCTGAAGCGGTCATCATTTTTGATCAGTTCGGTAAGTTCAAACCCATCCATAACCGGCATTTCCAGATCAGTCACCACTAAGCTGATTTCATCCGGATTTGCATTAAGATAATCCCAGGCAATCTGTCCATCTTCCGCAGCCTTGGCAACTTCATAGCCCTCGCCTTCAATAAACTTTTTAACCTGGGCCCGGAAAAAATCAGAATCCTCGACAAGAAGGATCTTTCTTGAACCTTGTTCTTCAACGACCTGACTTACTTCGCGTTTGGTAAACCAGTGCGGATTAAGGGTTTCCATAAATTCAAAAATATCAACAATAAGGGTTGTCCGGCCATTAAGGACGATAGATCCAGAAATGCCGGGCTGCTTGAGGGTAAAATCATCAATCTTAATGCTTGATTCCACAGCATCCACTGGAGGGGATGCCAGAAGACCGATTTCATGCCCGGACATGAAAAATACAATAACCACCAGTTCTCCCTCGAGCTTAAGGGGATCAACCTTCGCTACCTCTTCCAATGCAAAAATGGGCAGGTTTCCACCACGGTACTGAATAACCTTTTTACCGCCGGCAATTTCAATCTGATCAGCATTGATAAGCTCCACCCTGGCCACCAGATCCAGAGGAACCGCGCAGTATTCTTTTTTACCGTTATTAAATAGAAACAGGGATTGTCTGTCTTCATTTTCCAATTCATTCTCTTTTTGCTTAGCCAGTTCTCTGGCCTTTTCACTGCCGGCAACTGAAGTCAGCTCTGCCAGCCTGGCCAGACCGACTACATCCAGAATAAGGGCTACCCGGCCATCTCCCATAATGGTTGCTCCGGCATAACCCTCACATGACTTGAGATGCCTGCCTAAGGGCTTGACAACAATCTCCACGGAGTCGTGCAGTTCATCCACCACTAATCCATACTTGAAAGATCCTGCTGAAACCACGACTATATCCACTTCACCTTTATTTTCCAATCCTGTTTTCTGTTCATCTTCAGACTGAATATCTTTTTCTGAAAGCTCTTTTTTAGACTCTTCTTCAGACTGAGATTTATTTTTTGCAGAATTAATGTGAGTGATATTTGAACCAAAATCTGTACTTTTCCCTGTTCCGTCCAGCTTAAGAACCTCTGACAGATCCATTAGAGGAATTAATTCTCCGCGAAGAATCAATACCTTAGCATTTCCGACTTTTTCGATTCTTTCAGAAACAAGGTTTGGGGGAAGCTGGATGAGCTCATCAACATTGACCTGGGGTATGGCAAATCTGTCTTTGGCCACAGAGATAAGCAGGCTGGGGATAATGGCCAGAGTCAAAGGAAGTTTAATACGGATGGACGTACCCTTTCCTTCTTCGCTCTCAATATCCACCTGTCCTCCGAGGCGGTCCAGATTGCTCTTGACCACATCCATACCAACGCCTCGGCCTGAAACATCAGAAACCTGATCAGCAGTGGACAGTCCAGGCAGAAATATCAGATGGTTCTTATCCTTTACCGTCATGGACTTGACCTGTTCTTCAGTAATCAAGCCTTTGCTCAGGGCTTTGTCCATGATTTTATCAATAGGTATGCCCTTGCCATCATCAAGAATTTCAATATTTACCTGGCCTGCAGCATGAAAGGCCTTAAGGATGATCTGTCCCTGAGGTTTCTTGCCTGCAGCTATTCTGACATCAGGAGTTTCTATACCGTGATCCGCTGAATTTCTGACTAAATGGGTAAGAGGGTCAGAAAGTCCCTCAATAATTGTCTTATCCAGTTCAACATCCTTGCCCTCAAGGACCAGATCAATATCCTTGCCCAGGTCCTGGGACAGATCCCGGACAACTCGTGGAAATTTATTAAAAATATTGGCTACAGACTGCATCCGGGTAAGCATTATAGCTTCCTGAAGCTCTGAAGTAACCAGATCAATCCTCTGACCGGCCAGCCCAACAGAACGTTCATCATCGGTGGATATGGCCTGTACGAGCTGATTACGACTGAGTACCAGCTCTCCAGCGAGATTCATGAGATTTTCCAGAAGGCTTACATGAACCCTGAGGGATTCGGGCACGGCAGAAGCCTGAGACTTGGCTGGTGCTGCTTCAGCAGGTTTCGGTTTTGACTTGGGTTCAGGAGCTGCTGGTTTGGCAGGAGTTGAAGATCCAGCCTTTGCAGGGGATTTTTTATTTACAGATTGAACAGAACTTGCCTTTCTGTCATTAGATGTCGGAGCTGCAGCAGCAGCTTCAGGCCCGCTGCTTCCATTTTCAAAGGCATCAATATCTTCCACTGTGACGACAATCTCTTCCTTACCGTCATCTTTTTCTTCATGAACCTCTTCACCGGATTCAACCCTGGCCACAAGATTTTCAAATTCATCTTTTTCTTTTTCCTGACCAGCATCATGGGCAGAAGAGCCGGATGCGGGAGCATCCTCTACAACGATAACCC
>JBHEPK010000136.1:0-3146 GCA_046260325.1 Desulfonatronovibrio sp. | reverse complement strand
CAATAACCCTTTCTGCCTCAATATCAAAAAGGGTATTTATTATATCAGGCTCAATTATTGAAGAAAAAAGTATGAACATGGGAATCTGATTGGAAAATTCTTCATCATCAAGACTTCCCACAACATCCAGGTCCACTTTCAGGTCTATTATTGATCCTGTGGATTGCATGTCTTTGACAAGATCAAGAGGTTTCTTGTCTTTGCGGTGCACATCGTGAATAAGGTCAAATTCAATGAGATAGACGATTTTCCCGCCCTTTCTGGCCTGCTTCAAATCAAACTCAGAAATACTGAAAACAGATCTTCCCCTGGAATCATGAATATCAATTTCCTGAACAATGGTATCTTTTTCCTCTTCAGGAACTGAGGCTGTGGCAATGCCTGTAAGGGCAACCACATGCTCGGATATGTCCATATCATCGCTTTCGGCAATATTTTCAACCAGTTCACTGAGACGATCAAAGGCTAAAAGTACTATATTTACGATTTCAGGATTGGGGGCGAGTTCATAGTTGCGGACCATATCCAGGACATTTTCAATCTTGTGGGCGAGATCCTTGACATTGTTCAGTCCAAGGAATCCGGCGCCACCTTTCATGGAATGTGCAGCCCGGAAAACCTTATTCACAAGGTCGATGTCAATATTTTCTCCAGCTTCCTCTATGGTCAATAGATCGTTTTCAATATCTTCCAGATGTTCCCTGGATTCCTCCACATACATCTGCAAGGTTTCGTCATCCATCATATCCTTTCCTTTTGCTAATCTGTGATTTTACAGTATGTTGAAAAGGTCCCTGCATAAATGCTTATACCGAGACTTTCATGTTATTCTTCTTTAAGCTCTATTTCAAAATGCTTGTTAAGCCTCATAACCTGGAAAAGCTCGTATATATTCTGCCCCACATTAATCAATTTAAATCCAACTTCCCGCTTACGAAGAGAATTGTAGGTTGCAATAAGCACTCCCATTCCAACAGAATCTACCTGCTCAACTTTGTTTAAATCAAGAGTTAAGAAACTTAACTCCCCAGAGATGGCCTCTTTGAGTTTCTGCTTTATATCATCAGAATTGGCAGCAATAACATCTTCATCAAGGGGCAAGACAATATCCTGACCGTTTTCACTCATTTATAGAACCTCCTTATTTACACTAAACATTTATCGTCATGGTTTTGGGTTTCTTTAATCCAAATCAGCTTGCACATCCCTTAGATGAAAAACATACCTGCTAATGATTGATTAAAAAACAAATATCTGTCAATAAGAGTTTTTAGATTTTTTGCTGCATTTAAGCTCTGATTAAATTTTTTGGAAAATAATTTACATTAGGTCATTATTTTTGCAAATATTTACAACTTATGACTCAAAATAAAAAAATCGATTTGCTCCATAATTTAAAAAATATGGTCAACAAATGCCTGTCAGCTATATATCAGCTTTTTGAAAAAATCTCCAATTTTCTAACTGAAATAATCATTTTGATAAAAAATGTATTTTTACTTGGCAACGCAATAATTTTCTTTTAGGAATACCTACATATTTTATATGTTTAGATAGTGTTTTTTGAATTTTAAGACATAACAACAACGTATTGAAATTATCAGGGGCAGAAGGCTATGTGGAACAAAATAAGTGTCAAATGGAAGATTCTGACTATCGCCTTAGCCGGTCCGGTTATAGTTGCTATGATTTTTGCCTATCAACAACTGAACCAGGTAAAAGAAAACGCCCACGCATCTATTCTCGATACCAGCCGGGCAATTGTAGTTATGGCTGAGGCTGCCAGGGAAAACATGGCCAACAAGCTCACCATGGGGGTAATGAAACCCTTTGACGAACTTGATACCACAGAACTGATCCTGGAAGCTGTTCCAATTGTTACATCCATGAGGGTGGCCCAGGAAAACGCCGATGAAGCAGGATATACATTTCGCGTTCCCAAAATAAGCCCCAGAAACCCTGACAATGAACCCGACCCCGTTGAAAAAGAAGTTCTGCTGGAACTACAGCAAAAAAAAATAAAGGAAAAAATAATCGTTACTTCTGACCAGATAAGATACTTCAAGCCCATATTGCTGACTCAGGATTGCATGTATTGCCATGGAGACCCAAAAGGCGAACCTGATCCCATTGGCGGCACCAAAGAGGGTTGGAAGCCCGGTCAAGTCCACGGGGCATTTGAAATCATAACATCTCTTGACAGCACTAATGCAGCCATAAAACGTGCTCAAATGGGACTTGGAGCATTGACCGCTGGAATTCTCCTGATTATTGGAACTGTTGTCCTGCTCATGGTCAATAAAAGCATTGTCTCACCTCTTACAAATGTCGGTAATTTTCTCAGAAAAATTGCAGATGGAGATTTAAGCCAGGATATCAAAACCAGTCAAAAAGACGAACTGGGCAAAATGATTTCTGACCTGGGAACCATGAGCAGCAATTTGCGCAATATGCTCATCAATATATCAGAGAAGGCTCAGAATCTGCTGTCATCCGCAAAAAACCTTGATGAAGTTTCCGGAGAACTGACAAATGAATCCGAAGATATGAGCTCAAGGACCAATACCGTGGCCACTGCTTCAGAAGAAATGAGCTCTAATATGAGCTCCGTGGCTGCAGCTATGGAAGAGGCATCAACCAATGTTTCCACTGTAGCAACTGCAGCTGAAGAAATGAGTTCAACCATTTCTGAAATTTCCGGCAATTCTGACCAGGCCAGAAAAGTTACTGACAAGGCAGTGGTGCAGGCCAAAAGCGCATCTGACCGGGTCAACCTTCTGGGACAGGCAGCCCAGGAAATCGGAAAAGTTTCTCAGACTATTACTGATATATCAACCCAGACCAATCTCCTGGCCCTCAATGCGACCATTGAAGCGGCATGGGCACCATTGCCGCGGCTGTTGAAGAACAAAGTGTAACCACGAGAGATATTGCGGAAAATGTAAATCAGGCTTCTGCCGGAATTCAGGAGGTCAATGAAAACGTTGCCCAGACATCCACAGTTACCTCGGAAATGACCCAGGACATAGCAAAACTGAGTGATTCATCTACTTCCATCAATGAAAGCAGCCACACTGTTAAATCAAGCTCCAAAAGTTTATCCTCCATGGCTGAAGATCTGGAAACTCTGGTTAATAAATTTAAGG
>JBHEPK010000135.1:2572-5630 GCA_046260325.1 Desulfonatronovibrio sp. | reverse complement strand
GCCTTGGGCTGGGGCGCAGAACAGCTGTTCTGGTCCTGATGATTTATGCCATGATGCCCCTGGTGCGAAGCGTTTATCTCGGAGTTAAATCAGTGGACCCTTGGGTGGTGGAGGCTGGAAAAGGGATGGGCATGACAAAGGCACAGATCTTATTCAGAATCAGGATCCCCATGGCCTGGCCTATGATATTTGCAGGGATAAGGGTTTCTGTTGTTCTGATCACAGGCATTGCCACTATGGCCACTTTTATTGGAGAAAAAAACCTGGGACGTTTGATTCACCAGGGAATAACCAGAGGTGATGCGGATATGATCATTGCCGGAGCAGTAATCGTCTCCTTAATGGCTCTTTTTCTGGACTATATTATGGGCATGATTCAGAAAAAGGTAATTTCACCGGGTCTCAGGTTTGAAGCGGGGGCTTAGAAATATTAGATGATAGAACTAAAAGAAGTAAGCAAAACTTTCCCTGGTGCTGACAGCCCTTCGGTGGACCAGGTCTCTTTCAGGGTGAATAAAGGCAATATCTGCGTTTTTCTGGGGCCCTCAGGTTGCGGCAAAACAACAATCCTGCGCATGATAAACCGTCTTGAAGAGCCGAGCAGTGGTGAAATTATTGTTAATGGAGAAAATGTTTTACGGGCTGAACCTTCAGTCCTGCGTCGGTCCATTGGTTATGTAATCCAGCAGATAGGTCTTCTGCCGCATAAAACTATTGAACAGAATATTGCCATTGTTCCGGAACTTCTAAAATGGCCCGGGGATAATATCCGCTCGAGGGTCTATGAATTAATGGAAATGATGGGGTTAAACCCTGATGCTGTAGCCCATAAGTATCCTTACCAGTTGAGTGGCGGCCAGATGCAAAGGGTTGGTGTGGCCAGAGCCATGGCTGTTGATCCTCCCCTCATGCTTATGGATGAACCCTTTGGTGCTGTAGACCCCATTGTCAGGATAAAACTCCAGGATGAATTTTTAAGGTTACAGCAAAAACTGCGCAAGACAATCTGCTTTGTGACCCATGATATAAACGAAGCCATAAAAATGGGTGACTATCTGATTATTTTCAAGGAGGGCAGAATGGTGCAGATGGGATCTCCTCTTGAGGTGCTTACCAATCCTGCTGACGACTTTGTTTTGAGTCTCATCGGGGATGATCGCGGAGTTAAAATACTTGATCTGACCAAGTCTGAAGCTTTGATGGAAACAGACATGAATATCCCTGCTGAACTTTTAGAATCAGGATGTGCAGTCCAGTCCATTGACCCAGTTAAGCTGGCCCTTGAAGTAATGATGAAAAATAATACAGACCAGGTAGCTGTCTGCCGCAATGAAGAAAAAATCGGAACACTGACCTGGGATGATATTAAAAGACATATAAACCAGGTGAGCGGAAAGTCATAATGAGCTTTGACCCTGATATTTTCCTGAATGCCATGACCCACAGGGCGCCTCCCTATATTCTGGAGCACCTTAATCTGGTCCTGATTCCCATGATTATCGCCATGAGTATTGCCTTGCCCACTGGAATAATTCTGACCCGCCCCGGATACCGCAATTTTTCCAATCGAATTATGTCTGTTTTTAATGCTGGACAGACAATTCCTCCCCTTGCTGTGATTGCAATCTTTTTTCCTTTTCTTGGCCTGGGATATGGTCCGGCTATTCTGGCTTTGACAATTTATGCACTTTTACCCATGGCCCGCAACACCATAACCGGGATATCCTCTGTACCTGAAGACATCAAAGAGGCTGCCCGGGGTATGGGCATGACTTCCTGGGAAATACTAAGGAAAGTTGAACTTCCTCTGAGCGTTCCAGCCATCATGACCGGGATAAAAACTTCAGCTGTATTGACTGTAAGTACTGCTGTTCTTGCTGCTCTTGTGGGCGGAAAAGGTATGGGAGCTTTGATTTTTGCAGGGATTAACTTTTTTCAGCCAGAGCTTATTCTCGCTGGAACAATTTATATCGGAGGTATGGCGGTTGTTATTGAACGTTTAATAGCCATGGCAGAAAAAATTCTTACTCCCTCGCACTTGCGGTGATGAGGCTGGTTAACAAACAAAAAGGAGTAATCATGAAAGTTCTCAGTAAAATTGTTATTATTTTGTTTTGTCTATCTTATCTGATTTCAGGGTGTGCAAACGATGAGACCCAGAGCGAAAAAACACTTAAGCTTGCCAGCTCTGCAGAATGGACTCAGCGGGCTGATGGTCTGCCTAATTTTCAGAATCATTACGGATTTGAGTTTCCTGAGCTTGCAGTGGTTGATCTTGGTCTGGCTTACCAGGCCGTTGGTGATGGTCTGGCCCATGTGGGGATTGGAGATGCCACAGAAGGTCGCATTGCCCAGTATGACCTGATCGTACTTGAAGACGACAAGGCCTTTTTCCCGGCTTATAATCCGGCCCCGTTAATCAGGAAAGAAATCCTGGAAACATATCCTGAATTATCGGATATAATGCAGGAACTTTCAGAAAGCTTGGACCTCGAAGCTCTGACAATGCTCAACAAAAAAGTTTCTGTGGACGGAAAAATGCCCCGGGATGCTGCAAAAAAATATCTCCTGGAGCGAGCCCTTATCAAAGAATCACCTTCCGGCAGAGACAGTGACAAACAGACACCTGTGGTTGTAAGCAGCAAGACTTTTACCGAGGCGCTTATTCTTGGCCATTTGACAAGATATCTCCTTGAGGACAGAGGATTCACTGTTGTTGATGAAACAGGTCTCGGTGAAACAGCTGTTATTACTCCGGCTCTTTTCTCTGATCAGATTGATATATACTGGGAATATACCGGAACCGGACTTATGAATGTCATGGATTACGGTGAGGTGGTGACTGATCCGGACAAGTGTTATGAACTGGTTAAAGATTGGTATCTTGAGAATCATGATGTGGTCTGGCTGGATTATGCCCCTGCCAATAATACTTTTGTCCTGTTCACCTCGAGGGAGCTCTATGAAGAACATGGGTGGAACAGGATTTCAGATTTGCGGGAATATTTGTCTGAGAGTGAGTGAGTTTATTTTATCAGCATGTTGAAAAAGTCATTAT
>JBHEPK010000135.1:0-2554 GCA_046260325.1 Desulfonatronovibrio sp. | reverse complement strand
AAACATAAAAAAAACAGGAAGATTTTTTCTTCTGATGAATTAATATGACAGTTATTTTGAAAAAAATGCTGTTAACAGACAAAAAGGGGTTTTTACTATGAAAGACAAAGATTTGAAACCAACAACAAATGATGCGGGTATTGGCGTAGCCAGCGATGAATTTTCACTTACTGTTGGACCAGACGGCCCCATCCTGCTTCAGGATCATTATCTTCTGGAACAGATGGCCAACTTTAACCGGGAGATGATCCCGGACCGTCAGCCTCATGCCAAAGGTTCAGGTGCTTTCGGGCATTTTGAGGTAACTCAGGATGTAAGTGCTTACACCAAGGCTGTTCTTTTCCAGCCCGGGGCCAAGACTGATGTGCTGGCCCGTTTTTCTACTGTCGCAGGTGAAAGCGGCAGTCCTGATACCTGGCGAGATGTGCGCGGATTTGCTCTGAAGTTTTACACCAGTGAGGGCAATTATGATATGGTCGGGAATAATACCCCGGTATTTTTTGTACGTGATCCCATGAAGTTTCAGCACTTTATTCATTCCCAGAAACGCCGTGCTGACACTGGACTGCGGGACAGCGACATGCAGTGGGATTTCTGGACCCTGTCCCCTGAAACCGCACATCAGGTAACCATTCTTATGAGCGACCGCGGTGTTCCCAAAAGCTACAGGCATATGAACGGCTATACCAGTCATACCTATATGTGGGTCAATGCCAAGGGCGAACGCTTCTGGGTGAAGTATCATTTCAAGACAGACCAGGGTATTGAGTTTTTTACCCAGGAAGAAGCGGACCGTATTGCTGGTGAAGATGCTGACTATCACCGCCGGGATCTTTCAGATGCCATAAGGCGTGAAGACTATCCCAGCTGGACCCTCAAAGTACAGATTATGCCTTATGCTGATGCTGAAACCTACCGCTACAACCCATTTGACCTTACAAAGGTCTGGCCCCACAGCGATTATCCTTTGCATGAGGTTGGACGGCTGACCCTTAACCGCAATCCCGGTGATTTTCATACAGAGATCGAACAGGCAGCTTTTGAACCCAACAGCTTTGTTCCGGGAATAGGACCGAGTCCTGACAAGATGCTGCTGGCCCGCTTGTTTTCCTATGCTGATGCCCACAGGGCACGCCTTGGGGTTAATTACAAGCAGATTCCAGTGAACCGCCCCAAGTGTCCGGTTCACAGTTACAGCAAAGGTGGAGCCATGCGTATAGATAATGTATCAGATCCTGTATATGCGCCAAACTCCAAAGGCGGCCCAAAAGCCGATCCGGAACGTTATCCTGAACAGGCGGTCTGGGGGGCCAGCGGTGATTTTATCCGTGGGGCATATACCTTGCGTAAGGACGATGACGACTGGGGACAGCCAGGAACCTTAGTGCGAGAGGTTATGGATGATGCCCAGCGTGATCGCCTGGTGTCCAACGTAGTGGGAAATCTCAAAAACGGGGTTTCAGAACCAGTGCTGGAACGGGCAATAGAGTACTGGCGCAACATCGATAAGGAGACTGGAGATCGAATTGCCAAAGGCGTCCGTGAGAGCTGATTTTAGTTTTCAATTGATATAAAAAAATAAAGGGCGGGCTGTAAAATGGCCCGCCCTTTATTTTTGATGTTTTTGCTCTGGTTCAAGCCAGCTTTATCAAAATAAGACAGACAACATCATTTATATATCCGTCATTTACTTTGTACTCCCGGTAACCTTCACTGACCTGACAGCCAACCACGTAGTGCGTTTCGTTTATAAAAGTGCTGCCGGAATATTGCTGCCCTTTTTCAAGAGTAAAGAAATGATCTTCTAAAGGAATTTTATCGCCTGGATTGAAGTCAGAGCAGGTGGATGAGATCACTTTTTTGTTTCGGTCTGTAAAAAGGGCAAAACTGTTTTTCAGAACTTCTCCGGAACTGTCCCTTGGCAATGTATCCTCAAGCATGGATCTGAACTGGGGTTCTGAATCAAAAACAATTTGAATTACACCTATGGGAAGGCTCAGGTCATCAGGATGTCTTATGGCTGTTGAATATATGTAGGTGGGTCGCCCGCCATAGAGTTCTGTAGGCTTGAAATCAGAAACGCAGTAATCCTTGCTGCTTTTAAGCTGCAGAGCCTGGTTTACAAGCTGTCTGTCCAGTTTTTTGCCTACAAAGTCCTGGCCCTTGGGCATGTTTGAATCTGCAAAACGTTCTTCAAGTTCATCCGGAGGTTCAGATACAGCTATGATTTTGCCGTCTGTGTCTGCTATGACCAGGCGCAGGTATGGGGTGTACAGATCGTTGATATATTGCAGATTGCTTGTGAGCTTTTTAAGGTCTGTTTCACCAAGCCCTTTTTGTTCAATATTCATATTTAGAAGTTTACGAAACATAGGTGTCAGAGCCCACCAGCAGACATCATTGGCCCTTTCGTACAGGTTGCGGTCTGCAATGTTATTGGCTTGGAATGCCCGGAATGCAATTTCTGTCAAAAGAGTGGATACAATAGTTTCCCGCATGCTGGAAATGGAAGCGGAAAAAACTTCATCAATTTCATTGCCAATCTCTCCCACAA
>JBHEPK010000134.1:4016-5648 GCA_046260325.1 Desulfonatronovibrio sp. | reverse complement strand
CAAAAAAGGGAGCAACTTCGGGGTTGCTCCCTTTTTTATGCTTTTTGAAATCTTTCCAAGCAGCTTAAGTTGTTTAAGCAATGAATTCAGAATATTATGACTTTGCCACAAATATTGATTGGCTCGAAGGCTGGCTCGCATTGACATGTGTTTTTTATCCCCTGTCTTTTCTCTGTGAGCTCTACGCCTCAAAGAGTCTTGAAAGGGGACAAAAAGACCAAGCCTTCAGCTACCTGACATAAACCCGAAGTCTATCACCAGGTCTGATAATCTGATTAGCTGAAATATCATTCCATTTCTGCAGATCCTTTGCCTGGACGCCAAAACGTCTGGCAATACTCCACAAGGTATCTCCACGTCTCACATGATAGTTTACCTGACGGCCCTGACTTTCTGAGGCCTGAGTACTGCCGGGAATATAAAGCCTCTGACCAGCTTTGAGGGAACGGGCATTACTTATCCCATTAGATGCCATAAGTGTACTGAGATTCACACTGTACTGTTTTGCAATCTGGGAAAGTGTATCTCCTCTTTGAACCGTGTAGGTAGCTCTTTGACGGGCATACTCTTTGGTTGTGGCTGAAGCAACAGCTTGCCCTGCAGAACCGCTGGCCGGAACTATTATATGCTGGCCGGTTCTTAAAAGGTTGGAACTGGTATTGTTAACTGTTTTTAAAACATTTATGGGTACTCCAAACCTGTTGGAAATCCTCCACCAGGAGTCTCCATTTCTTACCTGATATCTCTGATAACCAGCATAAGGCCTGGAATCTGGATTTTCTAAAAAAGTCCTGGCCACTTCGTAAGATTCCGAGGGAAGAACAATAGTTACCTTGGCATTGGAAGGACTGACCTGCCTTCGAAAGGCTGGATTAAGCTGCTTAAATTCATCCCAGGATAGACTGCAGGTTGAGGAAAGGGCCAGCAGATCAGTTCCGGGTTGAATCTCAAGCTCCTTCAGATCTGGTGCTTCGTCCCAGTTTATGGGATCAAAACCAAGTTCTTCAAGATTATGCACAACCTTTAATATAGCCAGAAATTTAGGGACATAATTTCGAGTTTCCCTGGCCAGGTAATTTCCCTGAATAAGATCAAAATAGTTATCATGGCCGCTTCTGCTCATGGCTCTCGCTACGCGTCCTTCACCTGCGTTATAGGCAGCCAGGGCCAAATACCAGTCATCAAAATCACCATATAATTTTTCAAGATAATCCGCAGCCTTATGAGTAGAAAGATAAGCATTTCTCCTTTCATCCATCCACCAGTCAACCCTCAGTCCGTAATGCCTGCCTGTGGCCGGCATGAATTGCCATAATCCTGCTGCTCCTGCCCTGGAATAAGCCCATGCATTAAATCCACTCTCTGCAAAAGGGAGATAGATTAAATCCGAAGGTAATCCTCTTTCTTCAAATGCTTCCTTGATGTAGGGCAGAAAATATTCAGACCGTTTAAGCCATTTTGCAAAAGTCTGGCGGTGGGTATGGGTGAACATTTTGAAATAATTTTCCATTGCCTGGGTTTCCCTGGCATCAAGAAAAAAATCAAAACCCAGATCTGCTTCCAGAGCTTTTTCTTCAGCATCTGTCAGCGACTCTTTTTCAAGTCTTTCTACCTGATCAGGAGTAAGTTCCA
>JBHEPK010000134.1:0-3753 GCA_046260325.1 Desulfonatronovibrio sp. | reverse complement strand
AAATACCATCAGGAGATGCAGCATCTTCATTTAAAACAGGTTCATCCAGACGAACGGATTTATCCGGTGCAGTTGAAGCGCACGCCATCAGCGTTAATGAGCTCAATATCACCAGGAAAAAACGAAAAAACATATTTTTACTCCTTGTAATCAACCATGTATAACAGCGAGTTGAAAAAGTACGTATTCAACCAACTGTTCAAATCCTTTAATTACCCTACTGATTAACTACATTCAACTATTCAAATGTTTAACCATTGGCAATATATTTTTTAACTGTGAAAGGCCTGGGAAGATTATTTACTTTGCTCCACCTCATTGTTAAACTCAAAAAATGGAAACAAACTACGTCCCCGGACCAAAACCAGTAATGGAGCTTCTAACTTCTGCGCCTGATCAGATTGATACTGTCTTGATTAAAAAACCTGTATCAACAGGCCTTGGGGTTATTCTGGAAAAATGCAGACAAACCGGGGTCAGGTTTAAGCTCACCTCAAGTCAGGATTTAGACAAAATAGCCCGTAAACACCAGGGGGTTGCAGCCCGAATCAGATCTATAAAAAACGCAGAACCTGAAACTATTCTTTCCGAGACAAAACAATGTATCTTTCCCGCAGCACTTGCTCTGGATCAGGTCCAGGATCCAGGGAACCTGGGCACTCTAACCAGAACCATGGCAGCCCTGGGCGCAGGAGGGATCTTCATTCCCAAGGATAGAAGTGCCCATCCAGGCCAGGGAGCAATGAAGGCATCTGCCGGCGCTCTGATTAGAGTCAGCCTGTCTCAGGTTACCAATCTGGCCAGGACCTTAGATATGGTTAGAGATGAAGGCTTCTGGATATATGGAGCAGTACCTGAAGGTGGAACAGATATCTTTCAGGTCCAATTCAACTTTCCGGCAATACTAATTCTCGGAGCAGAAGAAAAAGGCATACGGCCCAATGTGCTTAAACGCTGTCACGAAAAAATACAGATCCCCATGCCAGGGGGATTTGATTCTTTGAATGTTGCCCAGGCAGGAGCAATGATCCTGGGGCAGATGTTACGCTGCCATAAAGGCTGACTTCAAAAACTGCTGCCGAATATGTAAGGCACGTTCCATTCAGCTATTTTCTAATAATTTCTTTCGAAGAAGATCTTCTGCCCAGTCCGGAGAAAAATTCTCACCCGTCCAGATCCTGAACTGTTCCCTGGCCTGATGAACAAACATGGAAAGACCTGAAATCACCTGCACCCCTTTTTCCTCTGCCTGCCTGAGAAGTCTGGTCTGTAAAGGATTATACACCAGATCATAGACAACTTTGAAAGGGAAATGCTCAAACTCCCACGGGGTTTTGTCCTGGTTATCTCCTTTAGTTCCCAGGGGAGTGGAGTTGACCAGAACCTCTGCGTTTATTCCACTTCTCTCAGACCAGTCTATAACTTCAATACCAAATTCAAGGGCCAGCTTTTCAGCTTTGTCCACATTTCTGTTGCAGATAAAAATTTTGGATACACCAAGCTTGCGCAGTCCATATAAAATTGACCTTGACGCTCCTCCAGCGCCGAGAACAAGAGCTGACATAAGATTCATACCTTTTAATGGAGCCATAAAGCCCAGGTAATCAGTATTATCACCCTTGAGTTTTCCATCCTCCAGAAAAACGGTATTAACCGCACCAATATCGCGGGCTGCAGGGCTGATATCGTCTAAATAGGATATGATCTGCTCTTTATATGGAATTGTAACGCTTACACCCCAGACAGGAAGAAGGGTCACTGCTTTCATGAAATCAGGCAATTGGCCGGGTTCAATTTCCCACTTGAAATAACACCGCTTCATACCGTAATTTTCAAAGGCAGCATTGTGCAGGTAAGGGCTTAAAGAATGCCCGAGAGGAAATCCAAGAACTCCGTAAGCCTGGTACATAGTTATATCTTGAATTTTTGAGTGATTGAAAAAACCACGAATCCCCTGATTAATTCAGAGAATTCGTGGCAAAAAAAACATCGTCTAAACAGTCACTTATTTTGCACCTGAAAAGTATTTCTTTCCGGATGAAAACTACTTAACAGCTTCAGCACCTGCTGATAAAGCTTCCGCGTTTTTGGGAATCAAATGGCTGTAATGAGCTGATATTACATGCTCTAAGCTCTTTTGAACCACATCAATCTCAAGTATTCCTGTAGCCTGAGCATAAGCACCCAGAGCAACCATATTGGCCATACGGGTGTTGCCGATCTTGTCTGCAATTTCATTGGCAGGAACTGAAAATACTTTCAACCGATCATTGTCAGCCAGCTCCATATCAACCAGGGATGAGTTGACAATCACCACACCCTGATCCTGAACCATGGGCTGAAACTTATCCAGAGACGGCCTGTTCATGGCAATAAGACTCAAAGGGTTCTTAATAATTGGAGATCCAATGTCTTCATCAGAAATAACCACTGTACAATTAGCAGTACCTCCGCGCATCTCCGGCCCATAAACAGGAATATAGGTAACATTAAGGCCACTTTCCATGGCTGAATAAGCCAGAAGATTGCCAATAAGCATGACCCCCTGGCCGCCGAATCCGGCAATTATCGCGTCATTATATACTCCCATTATGAATCTCCTTGTATGTCTTTGAAAATACCCAGGGGAAAATAAGGGATCATTTCCTTTTCAATCCTTTCATTGGCATCAGGCGAACTCATTTTCCAGTTGGTCGGGCAAGATGCTAATACTTCAACAAAGCCGAAACCTTTTCCTGATTGCTGCACTTCAAATACATTTCTCAATGCTTTCTTGGCATTTTTGAAGTTTTTGATATTATTGACAGCCACCCTGGCGGAATAAGCCACACCACCCAGTCCGGCTATGATTTCAGCCATTCTCATGGGCATACCTTCCCGGTCAGCACATCTCCCGCCAGGACAGGTCGTTGTTTTCTGCCCTACAAGAGTGGTAGGGGCCATCTGACCGCCTGTCATTCCGTAAACTGTATTGTTTACAAAAACCACAGAAAATTTTTCTCCACGGTTGGCAGCATGCATTATTTCAGCAAGACCAATGGATGCCAGATCTCCGTCTCCCTGGTAGGTGAAGACAATCTTGTCAGGGCGACTTCTTTTTACTCCAGTTGCCACTGCAGGAGCCCTTCCGTGAGGTGCTTCCACAGAGTCAAGCATGAGGTAGTTATAAATAAAAACTGAGCAGCCTATTGAACCCACGCAGATAGTATCATCAACCAGGTCCATTTCTTCAAGACATTGGGCCACAAGTTTATGAACTGTACCGTGATGGCATCCCGGACAATAATGGCTGAGCTTGTCAGCGAGAAGTGATGGTGATTTATATGCTAAAACTTCTTCCATTTTTTATCAGCTCCTGAAGGCGTCTTTGATGGGTTGTTCAAAATCATTAGGCGTAGGCAGATTTCCTGGAAGTTGACCATAGAATCCGCTGTCTGCCAGCCCGCAGATGGAAAGCCGGACATCCTCAACCATCTGACCCATATTATGTTCAATGGTCAGAAATTTTTTCCCTTTCTTAGCCAGATCCTGAAGTATTTCTGAAGGAAATGGATAAAGAGTAACAGGCCTGATCAATCCGGCCTTATAGCCCTGTTTTCTAAGGCTGCGGATGGTTGATTTTACTATGCGTCCAATGGAACCATAGGCTACGATTATTAACTCGGCATCATCAGTCATAAATTCTTCAAACCGGCATTCTTTCCTGGCAAGCTGGTATTTTTCCTGAAGTTTTAAATTATGGCCGGCGAGTGC
>JBHEPK010000133.1:0-5725 GCA_046260325.1 Desulfonatronovibrio sp. | reverse complement strand
GACTGGGATAGAAGCGCACCACTAACACAAGAAGAACGGATAAGGGCTCCTGTTTTCATGGCATGCATTTTCTGCAGGGCCGCAAGATCCATCTTACTGCTTCCTGTAGCCATGATATCCACAACCTGCCCTCCCACCATACCGCCCGGTCCTGCAGCCACAGCCATCTCCCTGCATGCCGCAAGCACATGTTCAGGCAATAGATCTGTTCCGGACATGAGATAAAAGGCCTGGGTCAACAGTCCATCGCCAGCCAGAATGGCCATGGCCTCACCATAAACCTTATGGTTGGTAGGCTTGCCCCGCCTGAGGTCATCATTGTCCATGGATGGAAGATCATCATGCATCAGGGAATAGGTGTGAATAAGCTCAATGGCACAGGCAAAGTCCAGAACAGTCTCAGCCTTGACCCCAAGCATCCTTGCCCAGGAAAGACAAAGTACAGGCCTGATCCTTTTCCCCCCTGCCAAAAGACTGTAATTCATTGAATCCAAGAGCTCGGCAGGAACATCCAGACCAGCAAAACACTTGGACAGCCTTCCTTCAACGAGTGAAGATAACTCTTTCAGATAATCTTTGAAATCATCCGCTTGAGGACTCAACGGCTTCATCCCCCTTTTGCTCATTATAAATGAACATTTCATGGCGTGCTTTTTCAAGCTGTTCTCTGCATGAACCTGTAAGCTCAAGCCCTTCCTTGAAAAGGGTTACACCTTTTTCAAGAGGCAGCTCGCCATTTTCCAAATCCTGCACAATCTTTTCCAATCTCTTAATTTTCTTTTCAAAATCAGCGTGCTTAGCCGGCATTATCAAACCTCATCTACCAACAGTTTTTTGAGCAGTGTTCCTAATTCGTGAATGGTATATGGCTTGGCTAAAACTCCGGCAAAACCATATTCCTTATAATTGGCCATAACCGGATCCTGAGAGTATCCGCTGGAAACAACTGCTCTAACCTGTGGATCAACTTCATGGATACGCTGAATGGCTTCCAAGCCTCCCATTCCCCCGGGAATTGTCAAATCAACAATCACCAGGTCATAAGGACTGCCCTGCTCTCTGGCCCGTTTATATTCTTCAATAACTTCTTTACCGTCAGACACAAGAACCGCATCATAACCCAGGAGGTCAAGAACCTCTCTGACAACTTCCAGAATCTCTTCATCATCATCTAAAACCAGAATTCTGCCTTTTCCAGACTGAAATTCTTCAGAGCATGCGCCGCTGTCTCTAACCAGACTGTCTGAAGCTGCCGGCAAATATACGGTAAATTCCGTGCCTGTCCCAGTTTCTGAAAATACTTCTATGTGTCCGTTATGATTCTTAATTATGGAATAAGTAGTAGCCAGGCCAAGACCTGTACCTGTTTTTTTAGTAGTAAAATAAGGATCAAATATTTTTTTAAGACTTTCTTCATCAATACCGCAGCCATTATCCCGGACCACAATTTTCACATACTTACCCACGCCCAGGGGAAGACCGGAATTACTTTCCAGAGTTATATTCTTAGCTTCAATTTCAACCTTACCCCCTGAAGGCATGGCCTGGGCTGAATTAATGACAAGGTTTTCCAGTACCTGGGAAATCTGCCCGGGATCAACATTGGCCGGCCAGAGTCCCGAAGAAATATCTAATGAACTGACAACATTGGAACCGCGCAGTGAAAAAGCTATGGTATCTTCAATAAGCTCTGCCATGGAAGTAGCTTCTTTGATGGGGGCACCACCTTTGGAAAAAGTCAACAACTGCTGAGTAAGACGTCTTGCTCTTAAACAGGCCTTCTGGGCTGATTCCATTTTGACCAGACTGTTGTCGTCAGAACTCATGGTGGACTTGACCATGATGATATGATTAAGAATTGCTGTAAGGATGTTATTGAAATCGTGAGCTATACCCCCTGCGAGAAGACCTATGGACTCCAGTTTTTCCTTACGCAGACGTTCATCTTCAAGATGCAGGATATGAGAAATATCCTGGAAAACCATGACTGTACCAAGGACCTGGCTGTCACGGTCATATATTGGGGAAATTTTGAAGGATATCTGGTGTTCCAGTCCGGAATTACTTTTAAGGATTGTTCCTCTGGATTTTTCAAAATTCTTTTTACTGGAAATTACCTTTTGAAATGGGTCAAAATAATTTCCCATATTATCCTGAAGGGTAAGCACCTCGTTGTAATTACTTCCTTTTACATTTTGGAGCTGCATATTTAGAATATCTTCAGCCACCCTGTTAATGAATACCAGAGCACCATCTTTATCTGTGGTCAAAACAGCATCGGCAATACTTCTAAGGGTAACAGCAAAAAATTCCTTTTCCGACTGCAGCTGCAGTTCCGCTTTCCTGCGCAGACTTACCTCATGGTT
Source organism: Desulfonatronovibrio sp. (assembly GCA_046260325.1). Taxonomy (GTDB): domain Bacteria; phylum Desulfobacterota; class Desulfovibrionia; order Desulfovibrionales; family Desulfonatronovibrionaceae; genus Desulfonatronovibrio. Next base: position 3,359 of record JBHEPK010000133.1, on the reverse strand, counting down.
AAGGCTTTCATTAACCTTGACCAGCTCTTCAGTCCTCTCCTTAACCTTTATTTCCAGTCCTTCATAAAGAAATTTGAGTTCCTCTTCCATGTCTTTCCTGGTGGTGATGTCATGAAAAACAACTATGTAACTCAAACCACAGGACATACTTACCATGGAAATGGACGCTTCAATATACGTTGTTCCTTTGTCAGGGTCATTATGTGCAAATTCAAGTCTCTGGTATTCTCCTGAAGAACTGGCATGGTAGTAGGCCACAAGATCACGCCCTATAAAGTCACTTGTCTTGCAATCTATGAGATTTCTTTCTTTTACGGAGAATATCTTTTTAAAAGAGAGATTATATCTGATAATCCTGCCGTTTTCATCCATAACCACCAAGCCATCCGCCAGATTGTCCATGATGGTGCTTAAATATGTCAAAGCCTGCTGAAGCTCATCAGTAGCATCACTGACAGCCTTTTTCAGATTTTCAACATATCCTGACAATTGATGGCGCATTCCTTCCAGAGTTTTGGCCAGCTCTCCAATTTCGTCATTGGAATCGACTTTGATCTCAAAATCAAGATCCCTGCGTTCAAGCCTTCGGGCATAACCGGTCAAGCGCTCCAATGGACGCGAAATCTGATTCATAAAATGATAAACGCCAAGGATGCAAAGAATAAAAACAAAAAAATTAAATCCCTGAATCTTAAGCAGTGCAGAGACAATCTTACTATTGATTGTCTTCATCTTCATACCGATATGGATATGACCTCCCCTCTGCCCTTTAAAACCGCGCCTGATACGTCTAAATATTCTTCACCATTGATATTGATGAATTCGTAATGTTGTTCTTTATTTTGAGAGGATTCGGGAACCGCGCTTATCTCGTCAGGTATTTCCGGAGCAAAGGTATGAGCAAAAATATTTCCGGTTTTATCATAGACTACAACATAACCCACTCCTTCTACCAGCATGTACTGATCTACAATAGACTGAACAGTTGAGGCATCCTGGCTCAAAAACACTTCCGGTATGGAAATGGAAATACTGGACACCATGTTCTGGGCCTTGCTCAAGTACTCATCTATCATCTGCTGCCTGAGAACCTGGATGGAGAAGTAGGAGGAGGCTGCAACAATTAAAACAAATATTGCAAGAACCATGAGCAGGGTTTTTCTGAAGAGTCTGGTAGTTATCACTTAAATAATCCGGAAAAATCATTTATTGAGACAATATTGCCGTCTCTTATGGATACAAAGAAAACGTCATCCCTGTCCTGCCACTGGAAAAAAATATCCCTGTAATGCATGGGACCATTCAAACCTCCGGCATCATCCAAAACCTGAGGAATCTGATGGCGGGGGATTTCAGGTCCAAGATTTTCCAGGACAGCAGCTATAAACATGGCATTTAAAAAGCCTTCAAAACCAACTGAATTAGGACCGGGAAAGTCATATCCAGATACCTTTATATTATCCGGCAAACCTGGATTGATCAGCTCAAGACAATCTAAGTATTCCTGGACAAGTTCATGATCTTCATACCCATAAAAAGGCACAACCTGAGAACTGACCAGTCCTGACAGATAATCCCTGGAATATTCATTTTCCATGGCCTTAAGATGCTTAAGCATCTTGAAAAAACCGGCAAAGGAAAGATTATGAATTACCGCATCAAGGCCATTATCCCTGGCATCACGTATAAACGCGGCCCCAGCCTCATAAGTAGCTATGGATATTATGGCATCAGGGTCTGCTTCCTTTAAAATCTGCACCTGAGGCAGAAAGCTGCTGTCTAAGCTCTGGCCCCTTTCATAGGTTGCTTCAGCAACAATTTCCAACCCGTGATTCTCCAATGCCTTTTTAACACCTTGCCAGCCTCCCCGGCCATAAGCGTCAAGCTGGTGCATTACACCAATCTTAGTCGCTCCTGCCGCCACAAACCTGTCTACAGCAACTCTTATTTCTTCATTATAAGAAGCTCTGAGTCCCACCACGAATTCATGCCCAAGAACCGGATCAGCACCGGTCATAGGCGTAAACAGATAAATACCCTGCTCCTGATAATATCTGAGAAGGGGAAGAACCCTGGTGGGCGTAGGAGTCCCTACATAATTAAACAACGCAAAGACCTGATCTTCTTCCACAAGCTTAACGGTATTATTCACAGCCGGTTCAGGCTCATAACGATCATCATAAGCTTTTATAACAACATTGCGGCCATGAATTCCGCCACGGGAATTAAGGGATTCAAAATAACAGGCAGCTCCGCGGTAAAACTCTATACCAAGCCCCCTGTTAGGCCCGGAAAAATCAGCTGACATTCCGAGATATATTTCCTGGGCATAAGCATTGACCGGCTTTCCTGGCAAAAAACACAAAAACAATACGGCCAAAACAGTAAATCTGTTAATCATACAAATGTAGAATTCCTCTGTTATCAATATAAAAGTATAATGTTATATCAAATTGATCAGCAGTTAAGAAAAAAACTCACCCGTTAAGAGACTCGCTTGATAAAACAATATTTCTTTTCAGTCCAGTTTTATTGTAGCCAATCAGACAACCTTATACTTTTATTGATTATTTTACAATTGATTAAAATTACATTTTGGATTAACAATTTTAGGAATCCTTTATATTTTAAAAAAACAGAAAAAAGTATGGTCACAAATCCCAAACTAAGCATATACGACAAAATCCTTACCCACTATGTTAAGGATGCCAGAGGATGTCTAATGGTTGTAAGCCATGACGCCCTCTTTCTCAAAGCCCTTAAGGGAGCTTTTAAATCCCTTGGCCTTGATTATAAAAGCGTATTTAACAAACATACTTTAGACGAGGCTATCTCTGACAGCAAACTTCTCCTGAAAAGGTACAATCAGATTATCTTTTTTGTAGAAGCTGCCATTGACGGCTTCAGCAATGTTCTTACCCTGAGAAATATAAACTCCATATTCGGGCATCAATGCAAGGTTATAGTTATAACTGCTGAAACAGAAAAAAGTAAAATCATTCAAATGTATGAAATGGGTGCAGATAACGTTATAGTCAAACCTGTTTCCATTAACTCCCTTATCCAGAAAGTTGCCCTGACCCTTAATCCCAATAATAAACTGGCCAAAATGGTGGATGAAGCCAAGGCCCTGATTCAGGAAAATAACTTAAGTGAAGCTAAGAAGATTGCTGAAAAAATCTTAGAGGAAAAACCTGACAGCGCCATAGCACTTATTCTCAAAGGCGACATTGCCATGAAGAAACAAGAGTTTGAAGAAGCTGAAGCAATGTTTAAAAAGGCTGGAACTCAAAGCAAGATGTATCTTGAGCCTCTGAAAAAACTGGCAGAATTATATGATCAGATGAATGATCATGAAA
>JBHEPK010000132.1:0-5750 GCA_046260325.1 Desulfonatronovibrio sp. | reverse complement strand
GGTTTGATCCCGGTCCGCCCGGGTGGGACGCTTATAAGTAATAATTTCAGTATAATGTAGCCTTTACATATAGAAAAAACTTGGCTTTTTCGGTTCAAACGTACTTTGTTGGGAAAGGGCTGAAAACAATGCTGACCGTGTGTGTGGGGCTATGGACCAAACACTTTAAATTTTCAACTCTCAAGCTGTAAATATCCATGGAAATATTATGAGTGCCAATATAAAAGTCGTTGTTGTTGATGATTCCGCTTTCATGCGCAAAGCAATCAGCACAATGCTTAAAAAACATCCTGAAATAGATGTTGTGGGAATTGCCCGCAACGGTCAGGAAGGGCTTGATCTGGTGCGCAAGCTCAATCCTGATGTCGTGACAATGGATATTGAAATGCCTGTGATGGACGGTCTTACCGCCCTCAAGCATATAATGATGGAAATGCCCCGGCCAGTAATCATGGTCAGTTCACTGACCACAGAAGGAGCTGAGTCCACCCTTAAGGCCATGGAATACGGAGCTGTGGATTTTATACCCAAGCAGCTCTCCAAAGTCAGTTTGGATATTGTCAAAATTGAAGGTGAGCTTCAGTCCAAAGTAAAGGCAGTGGCCAGGAAAAAGGCCCGTACTTCCAGGCTGGCAGCCCTGCAGCGACCCAAAAAAGTTCCCAAACAGGTTAAGACAACTCCTGCTGTTCTCACTGGAAAACTGGTCAGGGATATTGTAGTCATCGGAGTATCCACAGGTGGTCCGCCTGTAGTCCAGAAAATACTCTCAGAATTACCGGAAAACTTTCCTGGATCAATCCTTATAGCTCAGCACATGCCAGGAGCTTTTACCGGACCCTTTGCGCGCAGGCTTAATGATTCCACAAAAATGAATGTCATGGAAGCCAGAGATGGCGAGGTTATTAAGCCTGGCTGGGCCTATATTGCCCAGGGCGGCAAGCATCTCAAAATCGATCAGAAGGTTTCCAGGATAGATATCATGGTTTCTGAAGAACCGACTGATTCTTTGTATAAGCCATCAGCAAATGTATTGTTTTCATCTGTTGCCAAGGGAGTTGGGCGCAGGGCAGTGGGAGTAATGCTTACTGGAATGGGTAATGACGGGTTGCTGGGCGCAAGAGACCTCAAGGCAAAAGGAGGCATGCTTCTGGCCCAGAGCGAGGAGACATGTGTTGTCTATGGGATGCCCAAAGCAGTGGTGGATGATGGACTGGTGGATCAGGTGGTTGATCTGGAAAGCATGGCAGAGGTTATAAATGCAAGTTTGTATGAGGGTTGAAGAGGCTGTCAAATAATGACTTTTTAAACACGCTGTTAAGGATGAGCTGGTATGTATAAGATTACAAAGCAGGATGTGCTGGAGCTGCTTGAAAGCCCTGAACCTGAAAAACAGAGGGAAGGCGCTTTTGCTTCCAGAGATATGGACATGCTTGAGGCGGCTCCATTGCTTGTTGAGCTTTTGAAAAGCCGGAGTCTCGGGGTTCAGGAAGCAGCTGATATGGCCCTCAGGAAGATAGGTAGTCAGGAAAGTGTGCAAGCACTTATTCCATTGCTTTTAGATGATTCTGCCCAGGTAAGAAATCTGTCCATGGACATTCTGCGCCATATTGGTCATCAGGATATTGACTCTCTTGTTGAGCTTTTAAGTAACGAAGACGTAGATATTCGAATCTTTGCCTCGGATATAATTGGCTCCACCAGCTCGTATCTTGCTGTTAACCCCCTTTGCAATACTCTGCTGAGTGATCCTGAAGTGAATGTCAGATATCAGGCCGCGGTAAGTCTTGGAGAGCTGGGACGAGCAGAGGCTTCACCCTGTCTTAACAAAGCGTTTCAGGATGAGGAGTGGGTGCAGTACGCAGTGGTGGAGGCCTTGTCCAAACTCAGAGACGAGTCGTCCACTCAAGCGCTGATTAAGGCACTGCCGGAAAGTTCTGAGCTGGTCACTTCAATGATAGTGGATGCCCTTGGGGAAATGGGAAATGTTAAAGCTGTGCCCATGCTCCTGAAAAAGATTGAATCATCTGCTACTGCCCTGCGTAATAAAATTGTCAAAGCCATTATTAAAATTCTGGGTGGAAAAGCCCTGGTATTTCTCAGTGAAAAGGAAAGAGAAAAACTCAATGACTACCTGCTTGTGGCCTTAGATGATGATGAGGAAGAGACCCAGGATGTAGCTATGTCCGGACTGGGTCATGTAGGCGGAGACAGGGCTTCAGCCAAGATTTTAAATATCATGGCTGGCCTGAACCCGGACAGGGATTCAGAAAGGATTGCAAGGGCAGAATCCGCTCTAATTTCCATTGGTTATACCGAATCTTTGTCCAAAGGTGTCATGTCGGACAATGAATCCAAGGCCCTGGGAGCTGTAATGGCTCTGGGAAAGATTGGCGGTCCTGATTCCATCAGGGTACTGACAGATGCCTTTGATCATAAGGATCGTGATCTGCAAAGGGAAATCACCAAAGAATTGTATAATTGCGCAGGCCCTGAGGCCAGAGATTTTTTTCTGAATATTCTGCGTACACATGATGACGGAGATGTTCTTAAAAACAGTCTCAGGTTTATCGGGTACAAGCTGCGAGATGATGAATGTCTTAAAGAGCTTATGTCCTTTCTGGATCATCCCTGGGATGATGTTAAGGAGATTGCCTTGGATGCTGTATTAACCATTGGTGGAGACAGGGTGGCCAGAGAATTTGAACCCATGATTGAAAGCAGTGATCCTACCCAGAGACTTATGGCTGTTTATGCCTTTGGACGCCTTGGGGCCGGAAAAAATATTTCATTACTCAAGAAGTCCCTTGAAGATGAATCTGCTGAAGTGCGTAAAATGACCCTTGAAGCCATGGCTACTGTTTGTCCTGATGATCGGGAAATCATCCCTTCGGCCATAAGGGCAATCAATGACAAAGAAAAGGAAGTCCGTCTCGCTTTGGTTGAGCTTCTCGGTAAATGCCCACATGAAGAAACAATTGCTTATCTTTTAGAAATTTTAGAAGATGAGGATGAATGGGTCAGGATCAGAGCCATTGAAGCCCTGGGGGAAAAAAAGGCTGGACATGTTGTTCGTGACATTATTTCCTTATTGGAAAAAAGCTCCAAGCTGCAGAAAATAAAAATTATTGAGACATTAGGCCACATTGGTAATCAAAGTTCCTTTAGGGCCCTGTTGGATATCTTAGATGACTTTGACACTGATATTCAGGATGCCGCAGAAAAATCTTTAGACAGAATTCAGGATCAGGGAGTAGAATAGCACCTAATGAATTCTCCATTTTCCAAAAGCATGACTCTCAGGAAAGACCTGAAGATTCAAGATGATGAATTTATCCACCTTCGGGATTTTATATATCGTCAAAGCGGCATATATATAGGTAATAACCGAAAATATCTTCTGGAAAACAGGCTTTCCAACAGGCTTAAAGAAAATAATCTCAAAAGTTTCGGCGAGTATTACTATTTTTTGTGTTATGATCCTGGTCGCAAAAATGAACTGAACAAGCTTTTTGAAGTCATAACCACCAATGAGACCAGTTTTTTTCGCAATCCACCCCAGATTAAAGTTTTTCAGGATATAATTCTTAAAAAAATCATTGAAGAGAAAAGGTCTAAATCTCAAAAAGTTTTGAATATCTGGTCGGCAGGCTGCTCCACCGGGGAAGAGCCATATACCATGTCCATTGTCCTGCATGAGCTTCTGAAAGAAGAACTTCCCTTATGGAGAATCAGGATTACAGCCAATGATTTGTCCACAGGAGTTCTGGCGGCAGCTGCAAGGGGGGTGTATTCCCAGTACTCTCTGCGAACTACGCCCCCTGAGATAGTAAAAAAATATTTTGATGAAGACAGTCCCGGAAGATTTATCATCCAGGACAGGGTTAAAAAACTTATAGATTTTGGCCAGATCAATCTCAGTGATCGGTTTCAACTGAAAAGGGTTCCCAGATCAGACATTATTTTCTGTCGGAATGTAATTATCTATTTTGATGACGAAGTGAAGAAAAATGTAATAAGTTCTTTTTACGATAATCTGTTGACTGGGGGTTACCTGTTCATCGGTCATTCTGAATCTCTGCATAATATTACCAGAGCATTCAAGCCAGTCCATCACCCCGGGTCAATAGTCTACCTCAAGGAAGGATAATGGTGGTACAAGAAGATCAGAACAGAAGAGAGTATGTGCGGATTCCCAAAAAATACAGAGTCGAAGTCCAGGAATTTGTTTTTCCTCTGAAAAGACAGAAAAAAACTGCAGTGGAGTGTGCTGATATCAGTGAGGGCGGTCTGAGAATTAATTGTAATCAGCGTTTCACCAATGGAGAGAAAGTTCAGGTTAAGGTTTTTATTCCCAGCTTCAACAAGTACCATCCTGGTTTTTTTAAGGTTTTCGAAAGTGATCTGGGGCAGTTTCTTCAGGCAGTAGCTGAAGTGGCCTGGGTCAGGGAACAGATTCCCATGGTCAGTTATGAAATAGGTCTGAAGTTTGTAGATGTTTATGAAGATGACTGGCATGCCTTGAGAAAGATGATCTTGAGCACCTGATTAACTAACTGCTGAACGTTCAATGTTCAATGTTCAATGTTCAAGGTTCAAGGTTCAAGGTTCAATGTTCAAGGTTCAAGGTTCAAGGTCGTAAGTAAAGAAATCTAATACTTTCTTTGGGATTTTCTGAGATAACGAATAAATCCGTTAAGAAGCATGGATATCTTCAAGCAGGAATCCATAAAACCGGAGCACTGCTTTTCTGAAAAATACCCAACATCAAAACCTGCATAAAGCAAGCTCCTGACCTCGGCACACGATCCTCTGGCAATAATAAGAAACTGAATAAATTCTTTGTTGGTATGGCGGTCAAAACCTTCAGCAATATTAGACATTATTGAAAGAGATGCACGCTGAATCTGGTTCCGGAATCCAAAATCCCCGCAATCACCCAAAATACCGTACATATCTTTTACAAGGGTCCTTGCTTCTTTCCAGGCCTCAATATCTTCGAATCTTTCAATCTTCATAATAGCCTACCCGTCTTTTCCTGCCTTAATCTTTAACTGCTTCTCTTTTCTTCAACGTTGAACATCCCTTCTCTCTCTTAAACTTTTCTTTCTTCAACGTTGAACCTTGAACCTTGAACGTTGAACATCTCTATACCAGGCTATAATCCATCCGCCTCTTCCTGGGCTCAAATCCTGTTCTTTTTATCAGGCCCCTTAATTCCTTTTCTGGCATTTTAAAACTAACTCCTGCTGCAGCAACCACATTTTCCTCAATCATGGTGGAACCAAAATCATTAGCACCCCATAAAAGGGCCATTTGGCCAATTTTAGCACCCTGGGTTACCCATGAGGCCTGAATATTGGGGATATTATCAAGGTAAAGGCGGCATAGAGCCAAAAATTTCAAATATTCAGCTGATGATGCTTCGCAGACATTAACCAGAGTATTTCCAGGCTGGAATGTCCACGGAATAAATGCGGTAAAGCCCTTTGTCTGATCCTGAAGTGACCTGATTTTTTCCAGATGACTCAACCTCTCGGCAAAAGTCTCTATATGGCCGAACATCATGGTGGCTGTGGTTTTCAATCCCTGAAGATGGGCCTCTTTCATAACTTCAAGCCATTGTCCAGTCATGCATTTCCGGGGTGAAAGCTCAATCCTGACTCTGTCTACAAGAATCTCTGCCCCCCCACCGGGTATGGAGTCTAAGCCACTTTTTTTAAGCCTGGAAATAACTTGCGATACAGACAGAT
>JBHEPK010000131.1:0-5785 GCA_046260325.1 Desulfonatronovibrio sp. | reverse complement strand
CATTAAAGGAATAATATGCGGACTTGGCAACCCCGGTCCAAGATATGCCATGACTCGGCACAACGCCGGATTCATGACCATTGACAAGTTAGTTGAAAATGCAGGCAATAATTCAGATGAAAATGTCAGGCTGAAAAAACATACAGAAACTTATATGCTTTGGGAATGGGAATTTTCCAAGTATTATGAAACCTGGCTTCTTGTAAAACCCCTGACCTTCATGAACCGCAGCGGAAGGGCAATATCAAAAATATTATCAGGTAAAAGCATAGAATACAGCAAGCTCATAGTCATTCACGATGAAGTTGATATCAATCTTGGCAAACTGAGAATCAAAATGGGAGGCGGTCTTGCCGGGCATAATGGATTACGTTCCATCTCTAATGATATTGGCACAAGGGATTTTGTTAGACTTAGATTTGGAATCGGCAGACCTGATGATGGAGACGATCTTGCTCAATATGTATTGAATAAGTTTGCACCTGATGAATTTACATTACTTAAGGCTACCCTGGACAGGGCAGCTAAGGCTGTGAGCGTTTTCAGAGAAGACGGTCTTGAAAAAACAAGGGATTTTCTTTCAACATAACACCCTCAGGTTGCTGAAAAAATCATGCTGGATCAACAGTTTTAAAAAAATATGCACAAAAAACATCATGAAAACATTCAACAGCCTGTCATCTCAGACAAAAATCCTTTTTATATGCATGGACTATTTTAAATCTTTAGTGTATAAACTTTTTTTACGTTAATAAATATCCAATGCTTTGCTTTTTGGAAGCGTCGCAAACTTTGCATTCTCGGTTTTTGGAGGTGAAAAAGTGTTTTCAGTTGGTGAATTAGTAGTATATCCGGCGCAGGGCGTAGGCAAGGTAGAAAAAATCGAAGAACAGGTCGTTGGCGGGCTTACCACCAGACTTTATATTGTTCGAATTCTCAGCAATAATGTTACTTTAATGGTTCCAGTGAGCAATGCTGAGAATGTAGGCCTAAGATCTGTCAGCGACAAAAAAAACGGCACGCGCATTCTGGATTACCTTAAAGATCGTTCTGATTTTACCGGATATTCCGGTCAGAACTGGAATCGTCGCTATCGCGAATATTCTGACAAACTCAAAAGCAAAGACCTCAGAGATGTAGCCTATGTTCTCAAAGAGCTTTTTCTAATAAGTAAAGACAAGGAATTGTCTTTTGGAGAAAGACGTCTTCTTGAGCAGGCAATGGGACTCATTTCAATGGAATTATCCTATGCCCTTTCTGTTGATCAGAGCCAGGCCAAATCCAAAGTTGAAGAACTTTTTGCCGATGTCATTGTACAACAAGCGAAAGAAGAAAATATCCAAGAGAAAACAGATTAAAACTCTTGCCAAAAGCTGATCCCATACGTATACTATTTGTCATTCACGGGTCAGAAAGGCCGATTTATTGATTTTATTATAAAAATCCGTCAATACCGCATCCAGCCTTATCAGGATTTCCAGAATTCCTTCTCAATTTTTAGAAGAAGAATAACATATTTTTTCAAGCCTGGTATTTAATCAACAGATATCTGTCCGGTTCGATCGTTTCAATACATTTATATTTAAAGCTTAATTAATTGGAAGTGTAACACACCTTCTTCTATACTTTTCTGTCTATCTAAACAGTCAGATGCTACGTTACAGCACCATAACATATCAATATTATTCTTTATTTCTCTGCTTAATGCCGACCATTAGAGTTTTATGTCTTATAGTTTTAATCTTGAAAATCTAATCCTTAAAAATCAAAAAACCTTTTCCTCAGGAGACATTGTTAATGAATTTGTCCGACCTTAAAACCCAATCAATGCACGAACTAATGAAGCTGGCCACTGAATTTAAAATCGAGAATCCCAGCGGACTGAGAAAGCAGGAACTTATTTTTTCCATTCTTCAATCATGTGCGTCCCAGAACGGATCAGTATTTGGAGAAGGAGTGCTGGAAATACTGCCAGACGGCTTTGGCTTTCTGCGCTCTCCCATGTACAGTTTTATGCCTGGACCAGATGATATATATGTGTCTCCATCACAGATAAGAAAATTTGGACTTAGAACAGGTGATGTTGTATCCGGTCAAATTCGACCTCCTAAGGAAGGTGAAAGATATTTTGCCCTTCTGCGGGTTAATGAAGTAGGATACGGCAACCCAAGTGAATCCAAAAGTCTTGTTCTTTTTGATAATCTGACGCCCATTTATCCCAATGAAAGATACCTCATGGAAAATGGAGATCAAAGATATTCCACCAGGTTCATTGACCTTCTTACACCCATAGGCAAAGGACAGCGTGGCCTTATTGTTGCCCCTCCGAGAACAGGAAAAACTATCCTGCTTCAAAACATAGCCAACTCCATTAATGCCAACCATCCAGATGTCTTTATGATTGTCCTGCTCATTGATGAAAGGCCGGAAGAAGTAACTGACATGGAAAGAACTGTCCGGGCTGAGGTGGTGAGCTCAACTTTTGACGAACCACCCCAAAGGCATGTCCAGGTAGCGGACATGGTTCTGGAAAAGGCAAAACGGCTTGTGGAAAGAAAAAAGGACGTTGTTATTCTTTTAGACAGCATTACCCGTCTTGGAAGGGCTTACAACACTGTAACGCCTTCATCGGGCCGAGTACTTTCAGGAGGGCTCGACTCAAATGCCCTGCAAAGACCCAAAAGATTTTTTGGAGCTGCCAGAAATATTGAGGAAGGTGGCAGTCTGACCATATTGGCTACAGCTCTTATTGATACAGGCTCAAGAATGGATGAGGTCATCTTTGAAGAATTCAAAGGTACTGGTAATATGGAAATATATCTTGACCGACACCTCGCAGATAAACGTGTTTATCCTTCCATTGACATGAACCGGTCTGGAACTCGGAAAGAAGATCTGCTCCTTGAACCTGAAATTCTGAATAAAGTCTGGATCTTGCGTAAAGTTCTGGCTCCCATGAATTCCATTGACAGTATGGAATTTCTCTTAGATAAGATGAAAGGAACAAAAAATAACAAAGAATTTCTGGATATGATGAACAAATAAAATACTTTTATTATAATCAACGGCAGGAATTCTTAACCCATGATATGTTAAATCAATTATTAAGATTTTCATTCACAATATTCCTTGCCCTGCTTCTAATTCTTCCTCCATCAGCAGTTCATCCATCTATATTTGGAGAATTTACAATTTCGGATGAAGCTGAACTTGGGGATAAGATTCACAGACTCATCAGGTCCAGATTTGAAATAATTGAAGACTCTGAGATTACCAATTATATCAGAAAAATATCTGAAAAACTGGAAAAAGCATCACCTCCCCAGCCATTTCCGGCAAAAGTAGATGTGGTTAACCACAACGCGGTTAATGCCTTTGCCACTGTAGCCGGTTATATGGTTATTTTTACAGGACTGATTCTTAATGTTGAGAGCGAAGATGAGCTGGCTTCTATTATGGCTCATGAGCTTGCCCACATTACCCAGAGACATGTTGCCAGAAATATTGAACGCTCCAAACTCATCAGTATTGGTTCTCTCATAGGAATCCTGGCAGGAGTTTTTATAGGTTCTGATGCGGGGAATGCTGTAGCTGTGGGTTCCATGGCCGGAGGCCAGTCCGCTGTCCTCAAGTACTCCCGGGCTGACGAACGCGAAGCAGATCAGGTAGGTCTCAATTACCTGATAAATGCAGAATATAACCCTGAAGCAATGCTCAGCGCCATGCAGAAAATGAGAAAAATGCAATGGTTTTCCGGTGGTGATATCCCTTCATATCTAAGCACTCATCCCGGCATGGATGAAAGGACAGGATATCTCCAGGACCGCTTGGAAAGACTTGATCCCGAACTGATCACACGAAAGATACATGATACCAAACACAGACGTATTCAAACTCTTGTCAGGGCAAGATATACAGATCCTTCCATAGCTTTGAGTCAATTTCAGGAAAATAATCAAGATACATGTCTGAATTTTCTGGGCAAGGCAATTGCCAATTCACGGATGAACAAAGTTGGAGATGCCGAAAGAAATTTTAGGCAGCTCATTGAATGCAATGATGAAGATCCCTTGTTTTTACGGGAAGCAGGGATTTTTTATTTCCAGTTTGGAGAAGTGGATCAGGCAGGAAAACTACTGCAGAAAGTCGTCATGATAAACCCTTCAGACACCACAGCCATGCTTTATTATGCCAGAGTGCTGGCAGAAAAAGGGAATATTAGTGATGCAGTTAAGTATATGCAGCGTACCCTTGAAAGGATTCCTGAAAATCCAAGGGCACACGAACACCTGGCCAGAATATTCGGCAGAAACGGAGACAATTTCAATGCCCATCTGCACATGGCTTATGCGCATATCTTTGACAATAATCAGCGCCAGGCTTCTTTTCACCGTGAAAAAGCCCGGGAAATAGCAGAATCTCCCCAGGCAGAGAACAAAATGGAAAAAATTGATAATGCCTATAAGGAACAGTCAGAATTCTGGAAGTAAAACCCCATCAACTTCTTTGCACCACTTTTAAAAATTTCTATTCTGCTAAAAGCTTTCTCCTATCTCCTGCCCCACTACTGTTACTAAACATTGACATTTGTAAACATTGCCAATAAGAGGAACACATGCACTTTGATGACTTCTTTAAAAGAGTAGCCAAGGCTACGGAAATTACCACTCAAAGACAATTGGCAGACCTGCTGAGCGTGGGGCCTGCGGCAATAACTTTGGCCAAATCACGTGGAGTTCCCAAAAGCTGGAGCCTTAAGATAGCTTCGATGTTCGGCCTTAACCCTGTATGGATCAATACGGGCCAGGGATCAATCTATCAATCCGGTCGGGAAAACACCTTTTTTGTACCCAGGGTTTCAGCCAGAGCCTGTGCTGGGTCAGGTTCTCTGGAAGTACAGGAAAATATTGTCGATGAAGTGCCTTTTTCTTCTGAGTGGATTAACCGCATAGGAAGCCCCGGAAGCATGGTGGTCATGGAAGTCATGGGGGACAGCATGTCTCCGGAACTTGAAGAAGGAGACTTAATCCTTATTGATCAGAGCCGGCAACTACTCCAAAGTCAGAACATTTATGTAATCGGTCTGGAAGACAGCCTTCAGGTCAAAAGGGTTGAGTCCAGGCCCAACCTGCTGATCTTGTTCAGCACCAATCAGAAATATCCTCCAGTCACCCTGCAGGGAGATGAGGTTGAGACCCTTCGGATACTTGGACAGGTACTCTGGAGCAGCAGGGCTTACGTTTAATAAGTAGTTAAAATATTTTTTTATCCATGGCGTTTACTTAAGTAAACAAAAATCTAAGGAGATCTGTGATGCAAGAAAGATTTTGTACATGCGGACATAAAGTACTGGTAGCCTACGTCATTACATCGAGAGGCATTTACCATCTGTTCAAACCCATGGCCCGCATGAGACAACTCATGCGTTGTCCATGCTGCGGAAGACCAATAAATATCGATGAACTGTGCTGATAAGTATACACCTCATATATGAACCAATATAAAGAAAGATGAATACTAATCAAGCAGCCCCTGACATACTGCCCCCAAGGGAAAATCCATTGCAATGCCATCTCCCTCAGGTACTAAGCCTGGTCCCTGCTGGTTTCCCATCGCCTGCTGATGATTACATGGATTGCAGCCTGGACCTTAATGAACATTTAATAAACAATAAAGCCTCATCATTTTATATCCGGGTATCTGGAGATTCCATGATGGGAGCCGGCATATTATGTGGTGATATCCTGCTGGTGGATAGATCAGTGGACCCTGTTCACAACAGGAT
>JBHEPK010000130.1:0-5788 GCA_046260325.1 Desulfonatronovibrio sp. | reverse complement strand
GTTCAGGATGATCTCATTGTTCACCGTGATTACGGCTTAGGGAGATTTGGAGGTCTGCACAGGGTCCGGGCAGGTAAATCAGCTAATGATTATCTGCTTATCTATTATGCCAACGATGATAAACTGTACATCCCGGTTGACCGTTTTTCATTGGTTCAAAAGTTCAAAGGTCCTGAAGGAACCGCCCCGTCCTTAGATCGTCTCGGGGGAACAGGATGGACCAGAACCAAAGATCGCGTCCGCAAGGCCATAGAAAAAATCGCCAAAGATCTTGTGGATATGTACGCTTACCGCAAAGTTGCCAAAGGATATTCATATGGGCCTGCTGGTGATTTTTTCCGCGAATTTGAAGCCACCTTCGGTTCTTATGTCCTACAACCGTACTTGCTGAACAGCACTACCAGAATTTCAGACAACGCATGGAAGATTTTTCAGTCAATGTCAGAATGTTAAGCAGGTTTGTTCCCAAAGCAAGACAAAAGACTATTGTTGAAGCGGCGAGAAGAGGGGAAGTGGATATCATCATTGGAACCCACAGAATACTTTCCAAAGATGTTATTCTGCCCAACCTTACCTTGCTGATTCTGGACGAGGAACAGAGATTCGGCGTCAAACATAAAGAAAAATTAAAAAAATATCGTCAGAATGTTGATGTTCTGGCTCTTACAGCCACACCCATACCCCGTACTCTTCAGCTTTCCATTTCTGGAATCAGGACCCTGAGCGTGATTGAAACCCCGCCAATAGACCGTAAACCCGTTGAAAGTTCCCTCATTGAAAGAGATGATGAATTTCTTCAAAAAATTATCTTTAGAGAACTTGAAAGAAATGGACAGATATTCTGGGTTTATAACAGGGTTCAGGGAATTGCAGAAGTCATGGAATATGTGCGAACACTTGCCCCCCAGGCCAGAATGGGCATGGCCCATGGACAGATGCCGGAAAAAGAGCTGGAAGAAACCATGCACAAGTTCTGGCACCATGAACTTGATATTCTGGTGTGCACCGCGATCATTGAGTCAGGGCTGGACTTTCCCAGAGCCAATACCCTCATTGTTGACCAGGCCCAGATGTTTGGTCTTGGACAGCTTTATCAGCTCAGGGGAAGGGTAGGAAGATCAGATAAACAGGCTTATGCGTACTTCATGATTTCTTCCTTTACTGGATTGTCTGAACAGGCCAGGAAAAGGATGCAGATTATCCTTGATATGGATTATCTCGGCGCTGGGTTTCAAGTGGCCATGGAAGATTTGAGACTCCGGGGAGCAGGCAACCTTCTCGGTGAAGTACAGTCTGGACAAATTGGAAAAGTGGGCCTGGATCTGTTTTTGGATATGCTTCAGGAAGAAGTAAGCAGGAAGAAAGGGGAACCGCTTCAGGCCAAAGATGACTTAGAAGTAAGCATAGGATTTGCGGCATTTATTCCTGAAGATTTTATAACCGACTCCAGGGAAAGACTGAGGTACTACAGGATTCTTTCAGCCTGCAGAGATGTTGAATGTCTTGACAATATCCAGCAGGAAGTAAAGGACCGGTTCGGCAAGATACCCCAGGAACTTCTCAATTTTCTTGAGATATTAAGAATAAAACAGATTTTAAAACCTCTGGGCGCATCCAAGGCTGATTTTCAGGAAAACAGGTTTATTGTTGAATGGCCTGAACAGACTACAGAGCTTAACCCTCTAAAATTAGTAGCATGGATTGAAAAACATAAAGATCAGGCCAGACTGATCCCTCCATCTAAATTAGAGTTGCGTTTATCCAGCAATGAATCTATTGGTATCGGTTTAAAGGAAATCGCAGCACTGTCTGATGATCTTTCCGGAAATCTTACTGAAAATTAACAGATATGACTTTTCAAACAAGCCACTCCTTTATAATCAAATTAATTTTTTCTGCCCTTGTTACAGGCTTTTTTTTCTTATCATCAGCCTGCAGCAATGATCATGATCAGCCCGGGGTTGTGGCCAGAGTAAATGAAAGCCCCATATTCTTAGAAGAAATTGAATCAGGCTATGACATGTTCTTTTTTGAATGGTCAGAACCGTTGCCTCCTTCAATAAATGATATGAAAGGTACTTATGGTCGTGTATTAATGGATGTAATTCTGGTGAAGCTCATAGAGCAGGAACTTAAGTCCAGAAACTTATCCATAACTCAGGATGAAATATTAAAAGTAGAAAATGAAGTCCGTGAGGACTATCCTGACGATGAATTTGATAAGATGCTTATTGAAGAATATATTGATCTTGGTTATTGGAGAAGCCAGGTCAAACATAAACTTTTATGGGAAAAGTTTGTTAAAAGAGTTTTGATGCCTTCTATTAATGTCAAGCTTGAAGAGATAAACGAATACTATTACTCAAACATTAATGATTTTTATATTCCTGAGCGTATGTCTTTTTTATATCTGGCATCGGGTGACAATGATCATCTGAAACAAGCTGCAAAAGAGGTGCTTAATCTGGATGCATTTAATAATATTGATAAAATACGCCAGGATTTTGAAAATCTTGTCATTGTCAGTTATGAAATGCCTGTAGAGCATTTGCCTGAGGATCTAAGTGAAACTTTATTAAGCATGTCTCCCGGTGATGTCAGTGATATTTCCGAGAAAGAGAATGGTCAGTATTTCTGCCTTTATGTTACAGGATACTCAGAGGCAGATCTGCTTAAACCCCATCAGGCATACAGTCTAATTGAAAAAGATATTACAGAAGAAAAGCTGAGAAAAGCCTTTGATCATTGGTTGAGGCAAGTTTTCATTGATTCCAAAATTGAGGTGAATACGATTCTTTTAGAAAAGATTAACTGACAGATTGTCCGAAGTAATCCTTAAAAGCTTTTCATCCGTGCTTTCCCGGGTGGGACGCTTCTAAGTAACTTGAACCGTTTAATCAACAAATTCAGAATATTATGGTTTTGCCATACAGATTGCTTCGTTCGCTACGCTCCCTCGCAATGACAGGTGTTGAGTAACCACGTCTGTGGCTGCCAGGTGTCATTGCGAGCGAGTCTTTTTACCCTGTTGAATACACGAAGTGTAGGCGCAGCCATTCAACCGGGGCGAGCGCGGCAATCTCTCTCGCGTTGAGGAAAATTAAAGAATCCTCACAAAAAAAACACTTTAAATTTCAAAATTTTATTATTGCTAATATTTTTACCCAAGGTTATAGAAAATACAAATTTTTATAACCTCGGTGTTTGTATATAATAATATTTAAAATTCAGCACTTTTTATTTTTCAACAATACAGGAGTTTTTTTATATGGCTAAGATTCTAAAGTTAACATTATCCCTTGTGGGCATATTGATTATCCTGATCATAGCGGCAATAATAATTCTGCCCATGGTCATAGACATAAACGACTATAAAGACCGCATCTCACAGGAGATACAAAAGAATACCGGCTATGATGTTGTCATTGAAGACGATATTGATTTATCCATTGTACCCTGGATAGGCCTGAGCCTTGGCAGAACATATGTAGCCAATCCCCCTGAGTTTGGAACTGAACCCATGGCTGCCTTAGATGAACTGCAGGTCAGGATAAAGGTCCTGCCTCTTTTTTCCGGTCAGGTAGAGGCCCAGAAAATCGTCCTGAATGGATTTCATTTAACTTTAGTTAAAAATGAACAGGGCAAGACCAATTGGGAGGTCAAAGAAGACCCTGCCCAGGAAAAATCCGGCCCTCAGGAAGACTCACCTGCTCCTGAAGCAGATACCCATGACAATGAATCCTTTGCTGTTCCGCAACTCAATATTGAAGGACTCGAAATTGCCGGGGCAAATATATCATACCAGGACAGACAGAATAATCAGGATGTCCGCCTGACAGATTTCAACCTTGAAACAGATAAGATAACTCTAAATAATCCCTTTAATGTCAAGGCCAGTATGGACCTGAAAGTATCTGAACCAGAACTTGCCGGAACATTTCAATTAGAGACTACCACTGCCATTGATCTTGAAAATAATAGAGTAACACTGGCACCTTTTGCCTTAGATCTGAATATGGCCGGAGCCATGCTCAGTAACCCCGTAAAAGATGGCAAAATATCCGGAAACATTACTTATGAAGCAGCACTGTATTCAATCAATATTACTGACTTGGTCATGGACCTGTTCGAAGCAGAAATCAGCATGAACATGGCTGCCTCTAATCTAAATAAGACACCAGATATTAATTTCCAGTTAAAAGGGGATAATATTGATCTAAACAAAATTATTGCAACCAATGATTCTTCTGATTCAAAGTCACCATCTAAAAGTGACAACACATCCCAAAATCAGTCTGCTGCTTCCTCAAACGCAGATAAGACATCCGCTCCAGAACCTATTGAGCTTGGATTTTTACGGGATTTTAATATCAATGGCCAGGCAGACATAACTGATTTCAGGACCAGCGGAATCACCATCAACAAAATTGAGGCTGAAATTACCTCAGGAAACGGACAGATGAGAATTTTTCCGTTTAACCTAAGTCTTTATGAGGGAAGCAATGAGATGGATATCCTGCTTAATGATGCAGGAAAAAAACTCAACCTTAACATCTCTCAAAATCTTGAAGGCCTTCAGATAGGCCCTTTTATCAAAGATATTTCTCAAAAAGATATCCTCACAGGTACAGCAAAGATTAACAGCCAGATCAAAACATCCGGCAGACACGGAGACCAGCTCGTCAGCAACCTGGCCGGTAATGCAGAAGCTTTTGTCAGTGAGGGTGTAATAAAAGGAATTGACCTGGAAAGAATGATCAGACAGGTCTTTGCCCTGGCCTCGGGCCAGGGGGGCAGTCCTTCACAGGAAGGCGGTGAAACCCGGTTTACCAGGCTTGGTGGAACTTTTAATATTGATCAGGGAGTAGCTGTGTCCAGAGACCTGGCAATGCATTCTCCTGTATTGGGACTAAAAGGAGAACTTAGCGCTGATCTTCCCAAGTCCCGCCTTGATTCAAGATCCCGGATCAGCCTTGATGGAGCCCTCAAGGAAGAACTTGTCTCAATGTACAACATGAAAGATGTAAACATTCCTTTACGGGTTGAGGGTCCCTTTGAAGATCTGAGTTTCAGCCTTGACAGTGAAACCATCATCAAAAGTTTTGTTCAGCAGAAAGGTGATGAAGTTCTGGGTGAAATTCTTGATCGCGTGGCGCCTTCCAACGGTGAAAGCAAAGCATCTGAAGCTGTGGAAGGAATCCTGCGTAAACTCTCACCAACCAGATAAAACATCTATAGAGAAAACATAATGCAATCTTTCAAATTCAGCATGAAAACATATGTGACGTTCTTTTGTCTTGCTTTCACATTTGTTTTATTCCTAAGCTCTGCACTGGCATCGCCCCACAAGGTCATTCTTTTCCCGGACTCTGCAAGGGTCTATGAAAAGGCCAGTTTGCCTGTTGTTAAATCTGGCCTTAGACAACTTGTGGAGATTAATCTTCCATTCAGTGCTGACCCTCAAACCATAATCATAAACCTGCCTGACCAATTTCCTGCAAATGTCACAGATATTGCATGGAAAAAATCAGACTCATTGCAGAAGCCAGAGATTGAAGAGCTTAGAAAGAGAATCAGTGAACTTGAAAAACAAAAATCCGAAATTGCCGTATCCATGAAATCACAGGAAGTAATGGCAGAATTCTGGGAAAACCAGGCTGGTTTTCAGGCCGGCAGTGCAGACACTATGCAATCTTTATCTTCATCCATCGGCTCGAATCTCAAGGATATTTATTCAGAAATTGAGACAGGGAGTCAAAAGGTAGATGATCTAACGACTCAAATATCC
>JBHEPK010000013.1:24529-24922 GCA_046260325.1 Desulfonatronovibrio sp. | reverse complement strand
CAATCCGGAGTAGTCATGGATGCTTCTGTACTTTTTCCCATCCAGCGGTAATTTACTGTCCCCACAACCCCAGTGTTGAGTCCACTGCTGATAAATATGTGTTCCAAAAGATAACTGACTGTTGTTTTGCCATTGGTTCCAGTTATTCCTATGATACTCATATCCAACTTGTCAGTATTGTAAAATGCCCGGGCCAGATAACCCAGTGCAACTGCTGGATTGTCATGGATAACAACTTTATCCGAGATAAGTTCATTTTGTTTTTGAGCCACTATCCACGCAGCGCCATTTTCCAAAGCACTACTTATATATTTGCTTCCATCAACTTTAGAACCGGGAACAGCCACAAATATATCACCGGGCTTCACAAGGCCCGAGTGTGATTTGACTGGC
>JBHEPK010000013.1:0-24519 GCA_046260325.1 Desulfonatronovibrio sp. | reverse complement strand
GTTCCTGGTTCTCTACTTTGCCCTTACCTGTGGTGATCATATTTTTTATTGATCATGACTCTGACAAATGCAGAACAACCTCGCCTTCTCTCCAGTTTTCCCCAGGAGCCGGACTCTGATTGTTTACAATAACCCCACGACCTTCCAGAACTGGAACAATTCCTTCACTAAGCAGACTCTCTACTGCACGTCGCAGACTGAATCCCCGCAGATCCGGCATTTGCTCTCCAAGTGTAATATTTGCTCTGCGCTGTCCTACACTGAATCTTCTATTATCCATCTGAGTATTTATAGCTACTGAATCATTGAGAGGAACAGGCAGAGCTCTAAGCCTTAAGCCCGAACCTGAAGAAAGAATGTTCCTGCCAATTTCTGCAAAAACAGGAGCAGCAACAACACCCCCGTAATGCTGGGGTTCAGGTTCATCAACAATCACCATTATCATATATTCCGGATTATCAGCGGGAATAAACCCAACAAATGATGCTACATATTTATCACCGTAACCTCCCCTCGGAGAAGCCTTCTGTGCTGTTCCAGTCTTTCCGCCTACTTCAATACCAGATATCCTGGCATTTGTTCCTGTCCCGTCCATTTCCACGGCATCTCTGAGCATGGACATTACCTGTCTGCTTACGTGAGGAGAAAAAACCTGCTGTCCTGAACCTGAATCAAGCTTGGCATCTTTTACAATATTAAGATCAGTAAATTTTCCTTCATTGGCTAAGGTCAAATAAGCCCGTGCCAACTGCAATGGAGTGCTTGCTACACCCTGGCCAAATGAAATTGTTGCAAGGTCCATTTTGCTCCAGGAATGATGTGGCCTGAGTATCCCCTTTGCCTGTCCAGGCAGGGGTAAATTTGTTGGAGAAGAAAACCCCAGAGCATCAAGGTATCGAAAGTATGCTGCCGGGCCCAGATCAAGACCGATTTTTGCTGTGCAGATATTGCTTGAATACCGTAAGATCCTGTTTAAAGTCAGCCAGCCGTATTCTTTGACATCATTTATCTGATTACTTCCAAAACGCCATGTACCGTTTTCACAAAAATATAGAGAATCACTCTTAGCAATTCTTTCTTCCATGGCTGCTGCCATAAGAAAGGGCTTTAAGGTTGAACCTGGCTCAATAAAATCAACAGCAGCCCTGTTTCTCCATATGGAAGAATTTGAACTGCGGTAATTATTAGGATTGAAATGAGGATAAGCAGCCCAGGCAAGTATATCCCCTGTAGGCACATGGGTCACTAAGGATATTCCGTGTTGACCTCCATACTTTTTAACTGCCTGAGCAAGGGCCTTTTCTGCTGCAAACTGAATCTCAGAGTCTATGGTCAGGGTAACATCCTGTCCGCCCACTTTAACCGTCGGGTCCTGAGGCATAAGTGTCATTTTGTGCCCGGAAGCATCTCTTTGAAGTATTGTGATCATTTCTGCTCCGGCCAAAACATCATCAAGGGACTTTTCAAGTCCCTCCAGACCTTCATTGTCGACTCCGACAAAGCCTAAGACCTGTCCAAGCATATGCCCCTGGGGATAAACTCTTGAATGCTCATCAATAATAAACACACCGGGGATATCTTTTTCACTTACTTTATGGGCCAGACGGTCACTTATCTTTCTTGAAACCCAGACAAAACTTCTTTTTTCATTGAGCAGTGCAGATACTTTTCTGTAATCCTTTTCCAGTGCTGCTGATAGAAACTTTGCAACTTCATCCCTGTTTTCAATAAGAAACGGATTGGCATAAACTGACTTACTGCGCACACTCTGAGCCAGAACAACCCCGTTCCGGTCAAATATCTCACCTCTTTTTCCAGTAATTTTTTCACGGCTGTAGTATTGCCTGTCAGCCATTTCAGCCAGTCTCTCTCCTTCGATAACCTGAATATAAAGGGCTCTGCCCCAAAGGCCGGTCCATGCCAGAACAAAAAAACTAAGGATAAGAATAATCTTAACCTTAGATCTGTCCTTCTGTTTTCTGGCTGAAACCCTCTTTGTCATTCTTACTGATTCCTGATTTTTCTGATTTGACTTTCCTCTGGACTGAATAAACCTCTTTTTTCTCCAAGCTCTTTAAGTCTGTACGGTGAAAGAAGATTATTTTTCTCTATGGTCAATTTGGTCCTTAGCTCCTGATTTTCCCTGAATTCATTCTGGAGTCTCTGCATCCGGTATGAAAGATCAACCCGTTCTATATTGACCCAGACCTTGGACAGACACACCACAAAGGTGAAAAAAAGAACAATAGCCAGCTTAGTCCAGATTTTTGAGTTGTTTTTATTGCTCACAATTTTTACTGTACTGTTTTTTCTGATGCCCGAAGCTTGGCACTTCTGCTTCTAAGGTTATCAGTTAATTCGTCGTCTCTGGGAACCAACGGCTTTTTAGTTAATATCTTGAGCTTCTGTTTATGTTCGCATTGACATATTGGATAACCTGGCGGACAGATACACTCCTTGGCTTCATGTCTGAAAAAATGCTTCACAATCCTGTCTTCCAAGGAATGAAAGGAAATTACCACAATCCTGGCCCCGGGACGCATAAAATCCACTATCTGTTTTAAAAAACTTTCAAGGCTGTCCAGCTCTCTGTTTACCGCTACTCTAAGGGCCTGAAAGGTTTTGGTAGCAGGATGATTTTTCGCCATGGCCCTTCTCTTGGCTGGATAGGCATTCTCAACTATTCGGGCCAGTTCAAGAGTAGTCTCGATCTTTTTTTTCTCTCTAACCTCTATAATTGCCCTGGCAATTCTACCTGCCATAGGTTCCTCACCATACCGACCAATAATTTTCTTCAGGTCGTACAGAGAAATTCTTTCCAGCAGCCTTGATGCCGGCTCAAAACCTGCAGCCCTGCCCATACGCATATCAAGGGGGCCATCCTTGATAAAGCTGAATCCCTTTTCAGCCACATCCAACTGAAAAGATGAAACTCCAAGATCTAAAACAACTCCATCAAGCTTGTCCCAGCCAAGTTCTTCAAGATATGAACTGAAACTATCGAATGAATCATTAAACAAATATATCCTGTCTTTAAATTGCGACAGATTCTGAGCCGCATATCCAAGGGCATCGTCATCAAGATCCATCCCCATAAGATAGCATTCTCCGTCACAAGCCTTCAATATTTCGTTACTATGTCCTCCAAGCCCCAGGGTTCCATCAAGATACTTTCCCCCGGGTTCAGGTTTAATGAACTGAATAACTTCTCTTGGCATAACTGACTTGTGCATGTTCATATTAAAACCTGAGCTCAAATCCGTTTTCAGATAAAGAGTCCATCACTCCATCAAAGTCCTGCTCCATTTTCTTACGCTGATCTTCAAATCTGACCTGATCCCAGATTTCGAACTTTCTTCCCACCCCGGCCAGAACTACTTCCTTGGTAATCCCGGCATAAGATCGAAGATAAGGTGGAACAAGGATTCGTCCCTGTTTATCCAAGCTGACCTGGGTAGCCCCTGATATAAAAAATCTGTGGAAATCCCTGAACTTTCTGTTGGCCATATTCAGCTTATTAAAACTCTGTTCAATTATCTCCCATTCAGGTAAAGGATAAGCAACGACACAATCATCAAAGTTGGTGATCATCACCTCTCCCTGAGGAGATTTTTCCATGATCACTTCCCTGAATTCAGGCGGCAGCATTAGCCTCCCCTTGGGATCTATACTTCTTTGACTGTGTCCTCTAAACATTTTCCCCATCCACTGTTTACCACCTTTTACCACCTGACTTCACTCTATGCAAGAAAAAGTCAAGGGAAAATATTCTTATTTATGTAAAAAAGGATTGATTTTTATTTAAAGCTAAGCAACTATATAAAAAGTTTAATAAATTTATCTTTCCATAAACCTTAAGCCTTTTCCCTTGGAAACTATATGCACACCAAAATTATTGCTACCATAGGTCCTGCCTGTCGTGATGAACAGACCATCAAAGAATTTGTCTCAAAGGGCGTTAGAATTTTCAGGCTGAACTTCTCTCATGGCTCAGCAGAAGAATTTGTTGAAATCATCAACAGAATCAGAAAGATTGAAAAAGAACTTCAGATCAGCCTGACCATACTTCAGGATCTTTCCGGACCTAAAATCAGGGCGGGAGATCTCAAAAAATCCCCCATTCATATCAATTCAGGAGATGAAGTCTGCATGGGGCATCTGGATTTTTCCAATAAATGCCCTTTATACATACCTTTTGACCATCCGCAGATCCTTAATGACCTCAAGGTGGGAGATATTGTCAAAGTCAGTGACGGAGGACTGAAATTTGAAGTGACAGCCGTAGAAGAACAGATGGTTAGATTATTGGCAGCTGATGCGGGTATTATTACCTCCAGGAAAGGCGTTTCATTCCCAGGAATAAAAACATCTATTTCAGCTCTGACCGCCAAAGACAAAAAAGATCTGGCTGACGGCCTGAATCTTGGGATTGATGCTGTGGCATTATCGTTTGTTCAAGGACCAGAAGATATTGCAGAAGCTAAAGATATAATTGAGGAAAACGGAAAATGGATTCCTGTTGTAGCCAAACTTGAACGTGAGATAGCCTTGAAGCGCTTAGAAGAAATAATTGATATAGCTGATGCTGTAATGGTGGCCAGGGGTGATCTTGGCCTGGAATGTCCTCTGCCTTCTTTGCCTACACTTCAAAAAAGAATAATCACTGCATGTAACCATGCATCCAAGCCTGTTATCGTGGCCACTCAGATGCTTTTGTCCATGGTCCAGAATCCCATGCCAACCAGAGCTGAAACAACAGACGTTGCCAACGCGGTTTTAGACGGGGCAGATTGTCTTATGCTTTCCGAAGAAACAGCCATTGGCAATTATCCTGTTGAAAGCGTCAGCTATATGAAAGAAATTTCCATAGAAGCAGAAAATTTGTTTTTTGAAAGAGAGCAAAGCCCTGTAGAGCCTGTAAGAAAAGGAGGTGAAAGTTTCTTAGCTTATGCAGCCTGTCTCATGGCTGACAAAGTCAAGGCAAAGGCCTTAGTAGCTCATACTGATTCTGGGTTCACAGCCAGGCTGATAAGTTCATGCAGACCTGTACAAAGCATTTATGGTTTAAGCCCCAACAAAAATATGCAGAAATACATGAATTTTTCCTGGGGAGTAACATCTGTGGACATTCCTGAGAAACCTCAGGATCATCTGCAGCGAACCGAAAACTTCGTGGAAGGTTTCCAGGAATTTCTTTCCGGGGATAACATAGTTATAACTGCTGGTCATCCCAAATCAGGCCAGGAAAGATCACTTACTAACCTTTTAAAAATTTACAGAAAATAGCTATGAGTAAAAAAAATATCGATCCTCAAAGTCTTAATGAAGAGTTTTACCAGGTTTCAGCTGAAATCCTGGAAAGTTTTCCCAAATTCAGACTGCCTTTGAATCTTTATCAATACAATGAAAAGATTGCACAGCTCACGCCATATTACACTGCAGAAAACCGCATTCAGCAGGAACAGAAAAGAGAAATGGTCAAAAAAAGCAGGGAAGGCCTGCTTTTTGTTTCCAGGTCTGATCATAAAATATATGCTAAACATATCAGCAAACAGCTGGACCTGGTGCTCATGGATAAGAATCTGACAACAGGAGAAATTGTCTATATTCTGCGCTACGCCCTGACAGAAAAGATTGATGAATTTTATGAACAGCCTGTGGGCTCAGCTCTGGAAAACTTGAGTAAAGACATCGGTGTGCTCACGGAATATCTGTGCACAGAAAACCAGAGAATTGATTATCTTTTGGATTTTCTCCATGAGGAATACTCTTTCACCAATCTGTCTTATAATTCTGGAATTATCGGGCTTGCCATATTTCTAAATGCCCAGGGAGATGACTTCAAAAGAAAGACCCTTGATCAGATGGCTTTAGGGTTATTCACTCATCTTTTGGGTCTGATCAGGGTTCCTAAGTTTATCTTAGAAAAAACTACCAACCTTTCCCGGGATGAACAGGCCAAGCTGACCAACTACCCCATGAACGGGGCTGGACTTATGCGAAAGTTGGACGTTCTGGAAGACATTACCCTGAACTGTCATCTGGAACATAAGGAAATGATGGATGGATCAGGAATCCCCAGGGGTCTGAAGGGAAATGAACTGAGCCTGCATGGAAGGATTACTGCTGTGGTGCATGCCTTTTGTGAACTGACCATGCCAAAAAACGGAAAATGTCTGCCTTATGAAAACGCTCTGGAGTATCTTGTTAAGGCTGAACAGAAATATGACTGCAGGATTACCAAAAGGCTTAACAAAGTAATCTTGAACCTTTTGGGTAGAAAGAAGCTCAATAAATCGTAGTCATTATTAGACCTCACGATAAAAGGCTTTAGAAGAATTCTTCTCTGCCACCATTACCCATTCAATGGTGACCTTTTCTCCTTGAAGAGCTGGCTTTAAATTCTCATAAACAAATTTTGCCAGATTCTCTGAAGATGGATTCACTTTTTTAAACCACTCAAGATCATTTAAGTGCTTGTGGTCCAGCATATCCAGCACTGCTCCAAGCTTTTGTTTAAGCACCTTAAAATCCATGAGCATTCCGGTATCCGGGTCAACTTCATTCCCTTTAACCTCCATCTCCACAAGAAAATTATGCCCATGAAGGCTTTCGCACTTTCCGCCATAGTTTCGCAGCTGATGCGACGAACTGAAATCATCACTAACCCTTAAACGCCATTCTGAATATTCCATTATCCTTTCCTCATAAATAACTTAAAGCGTATAAATAATAAATTCAGCCTTTTATACTTTTGCCATACAGATTGCTTCGTTCGCTACGCTCTCTCGCAATGACAGGCGTTGAGTAGCATCGTCTGTGGCTGTCAGATGTCATTGCGAGCGAGTCTTCGAGCGCGGCAATCTCTCACGCGTTGAGGTAATCTAAAGTTACTTGTCTGTTTGGTCCCGGGCACGCCCGGGTGAGACGCTCATAAATACATTCAAAATTTCTCACAATGTGTATTTCTATTCACAACGTAACTGTTAATGAAAGCCTGCCTCAGTAAGTTCTGTCCAGAACTCCTGACCAGGAGTCACACTGTACTTGGGGCCCAGCTGAATCCTGCACTGGATTTCATTGCTTAACATTAGATTCATCTGTACAGGAACCTTACCCGGATATTTTTGTACAAGACCCTTTAATCCATCAATAAAACCATCATCCTGATCATGTCCATTTATGCTGATATCAATTTTAACAGGCTCTGATCCCGATGAAATCATATCCCCTAAGGAACTAACCTCTAAGGCTGTAAACTTGACCTTTTTTGCGGCCTCTCCTTCACCATTTTTTTCAGACTGCATGGAACCCTGATAACCGCTGATCTTGGCCTTGACCACCACAGGATCATCACTATCCATCAAAGGCTTATACTTGGAATAAATATCAGGGAAAAAAGTAACCTCTGCAGAGCCTGTCATATCTTCAATCTGACAAAAGGCCATTTTTTCACCTTTTTTGCTCATGATCTCTTTTTTTCCCACAACAACAACCGGTATCTCAACTTCTGTATGAGCGCTCATATCCCGACAGTCTATAATATTTTTAAAATTGAGCCTTTTTATGTCTCGTTTAAAGGGGAGCAAAGGATGACCACTCAGGTAGAGGCCCAGGGCTTCTTTTTCAAGCTTGAGTTTCTCATCTTCAAGATATTCCGGGAGCTCGTTTTCAGGGCAGGCCATACCCAGACCCTTAACATGAACTGTTTCCTTGGGAGATATCAGGCTTAACAAGGATGGTTGCCCCTGATATTTAGGCTTGGCACTGCGCTGGGATCGAGCCACAGACAATTCCATCCCCTCCAGCAGAGCCCGCCTGGAACATCCGAAACAATCCATTGCCCCGCTTTTAATAAGCATCTCAATCACCCTCTTGGTTACCTTGCGCGAATTGACCCGATCGCAGAAGTCCAGAAGGTTTCTGAAAGAGCCCTTTTTTTTCCTTTCTAAGACAATGCTCTCTATAGCCCCTTTGCCTACATTCTTAATGCCGCTGAGTCCGAATCGAACCTTATTATCCTCGACACTGAACTGAGACAGACTGGAATTCACGCAGGGAGGAAGAATGTCTATCTCAAGGTCTCTGCAGGCATTGATGTGAACAATTACTTTGTCTGTATTATTAACCTCGGATGTTATTAATGCAGCCATAAATTCCTGTGGAAAATGGGCCTTGAGATAAGCTGTCTGATAAGAAATAAGTGCGTATGCCGCACTATGGGACTTATTAAAACCATATCCGGCAAACTTCTCCATGAGATCAAAAATATACTCTGCAGTCTCTTCAGGAACATTATTTTTTTCAGCCCCCTGGAGAAACTTGCTTCTTTGCTGAGCCATTACCGCAGCCTCTTTTTTACCCATGGCCCGACGAAGCATATCTCCATCACCGAGAGAATACATGGCAAGGACCTGGGCAATCTTCATCACCTGTTCCTGATAAAGAATTACGCCGTAAGTCTCATTTAAAATAGGTTCAAGATCCGGGTGGGGATATTCCACAGGGATCTGCCCATGTTTGCGTTGGATAAAATCACTGACCATTCCGCTTTCAAGGGGGCCCGGGCGATACAGGGCAAGCAGAGCGATTATATCTTCAAAGCAGTTGGGACGCAGATCTGCAAGCACACCACGCATACCAGAACTTTCTAACTGAAAAACTCCATCGGTCAGGGCCTGCCCCAACAATTTAAAGGTCAGCTCATCATCCAGAGGAAGGTTGTTGACATCTGGAACCGGCTTGCCTCCTATTTTTATCAGCTCCAGGGCGTCACTGATAACAGTAAGGGTTTTAAGACCAAGAAAGTCAAACTTAATAAGCCCTACTTCCTCCACCCTCTTCATATCGTACTGAGTTACGATTTCACCCTTTTTCCCTTTATAAAGAGGAAGATACTCTTCCATGGCCTTATCTGAAATTACTATTCCAGCTGCATGAGTGGATGCGTGCCGCACCAGACCTTCAAGCCTTTTTCCAATATCAATAAGCTTGGCAACGCGCTTGTCCTCTTCCATCATTTTGCGTAGATCAGGCTCCATCTCTAAGGCTTTACTCAATGTCATCTTCAATTCATCAGGAATAAGCTTGGCAATTTTATCCACCTGAGCCAGACTGATGCCCATGGCCCGCCCAACATCTCTGATAACGGCCTTGGCCTTCATTGTTCCAAAGGTAGTTATTTGAGCCACACTGTCATGACCATACTTCTCGGAAACATAGCGAATAACCTCTTCCCGGCGGTCATAGCAGAAATCAACATCAATATCAGGCATGCTCGCCCGTTCAACATTGAGAAATCTCTCAAAGAGCAAAGTATACTTTATGGGATCAAGATCAGTTATGCCCAGGGCATAGGCTGCCAGGCTGCCTGCTGCAGATCCTCTTCCCGGGCCCACAGGAATTCCCTGATCCTTGGCCCAATTGATAAAATCCTGAACAATGAGAAAATATCCCGGATAACCTTTATCACAAATAATTCCTACTTCTTCATCAAGCCTTTTGTAATATTCATCCCTGTCAATTTTATATGAAAGGGTTTTGATCCGCTCCTCCAGACCTTCTCTGGCCAGGGTTACAAATTCCTCGTCCAGAGTCTTTTCCTTGGATGGCTCATATCTCGGAAAATGATTCTGCCCGACTTCCAGTTCTATATCACATCTGTTGATTATGCTTTCAACGCTTTCTAATGCCATGGGGCAATGGGCGAATTCCTTTTCCATTTCCTCAGGCGTTTTAAAATAAAGTTCACCCGTATCAAAGCGCATCCTGGATTCATCATTAATCTTGGCATTGGTCTGGATACAAAGGAGCGTATCGTGTGCTTCCACGTCAGCGGCGGTAAGGTAATGACAATCATTGGTAGCTACAAGAGGAAAGCCGGTCTTTGCAGACATCTCAATAAGTTTTTCATTAACTTCTTCCTGTTCCTTTATTCCGTTGGCCTCAAGCTCAAGATAAAACCTGCCCGGAAATATATCCGCATAATGCTTTGCACTCTCTAAGGCATGGTCGAACCCTCTTTTGCGCATAACATGCTGCACCTCACCCTGGAGACAGGCTGAAAGAGCTATTAGTCCCTGGGAATGATTTTTGAGAACTTCCTTATCTATTCTGGGCTTGTAATAAAAACCATGAAGCCAGCCTCTCGTTACTATCTTGATTAAGTTCTGATAACCAGTATTGTTCATGGCCAGAAGAACCAGGTGGTGTCTCAGGGTATCACGGGCTTCATGATCCTTAGCCACATAAACTTCGCACCCTATAATGGGTTTAACACCGTATTTTTTGGCTGTAAGATAAAAGGTCAGTGCGCCAAACAAGTTACCATGGTCAGTTATACTAACGGCAGGCATGCCCAGATCAACAGCTCGGGAGCACAGATCTTCTATCCTGATGGCCCCGTCAAGGAGGCTGTATTCAGTGTGGCAGTGCAAGTGGGTAAAATAAGACATTAATTGTCCTCAATATACAGATATCTTTTTATTTTCTGGGTGGGTGTTTTTTCAAAAGGTTCAGTCTGTTCAATGACCCGGCTCAGCTTTGAAAAAGCTGAAACCTGAGAATTGACCGTGGTCTTCAACTCGTCTAATAATTCCTTGATTTTGGAAGCAACCTGAGAATCAGGAACTTTATTCAAACCAAAATCATCTTCAAGCTTTTCATAATTAAGATAAACCCTGGCAGCTAACTTTCTGTCCACTGAATAAACAAGGGACTCCAGCACATAGTCATACTGGTTGATTATTGACTCAACTTCTTCAGGATAAATATTTTCACCACTGGGACCAATGATTACATTTTTTAATCTGCCTTTTATATAAACATAATTATCTTTGTCCATTTTGCCCAGATCCCCAGTATGCAGCCACCCATCTTCTGTGAGCACTTCACTGGTTATCTCCGGGGCCTTGTAATATCCCTGCATAACATTAGGCCCTTTAATAAGAATCTCGCCGATTCCAGTTTCAGGGCTATGACTGTCTATTTTTATCTCAACTCCGCGTAGAGGGGGACCAGTTGAAGTAAACCTGGTTTTATCAGTTTTTGCACCGGCTACTAAGGGAGCCGTTTCTGTCAGGCCGTAGCCCACAGAATAAGGAACACCAGCATCCCTTAAAAACCTTTCAGCTTCGGGAGAAAGAGCAGCTCCACCTATGCACAGGGCCTTGATTTTCCCACCAAATGAGGCCATGAGTTTTTTGCCGGCCACCTTATGCAGCCTGGAACGGATAAAAGGTATACTGTAAAGTCCGCGCATCAGTTTATTTTTATTAAGTTGGGGCAGAATTTTGGTTTTGAATATCTTTTCTATTACGAGAGGAACCATAAGCATAATAGTTGGCTTGACCTTGCTCATGGCAGGCAGAAGAACCCTTGGTGTGGGAACTTCCCGAAGATAATAAACAGCAGCA
Organism: Desulfonatronovibrio sp.; assembly: GCA_046260325.1. GTDB lineage: Bacteria > Desulfobacterota > Desulfovibrionia > Desulfovibrionales > Desulfonatronovibrionaceae > Desulfonatronovibrio. The sequence continues at coordinate 13,105 of JBHEPK010000013.1, read as the reverse complement.
CCAAAAGTAACCGGGGCCAGGAGCCCTAAGGAACATTCATAGGTATGAGCCAGAGGCAGTATGGACAGAAACCTGTCATTAGAATCTGCTTCCACTAAACGGCCCGCCATCTCAGCATCAAAAACCAGACTTTTGTGGGCCAGCATGACCCCTTTGGAATGTCCAGTAGTTCCTGATGTATACACAATAGCCGCAAGATCATCAGGACTGACCGGACTTAACTGATCCCAGCCCGCAAATTTATATGCAGCCTGCTTAAGCCGGTCAAAGCCCTTGCGACCACTGCTTAATGCGTCTTTTATCCTTGTCTTTTTTAGACTCTCGCTGTCTGCCTGTGAAAAATCATCTATGAAAAGTATAGGCAGTTCAGAAATGTCAGATTCATGAATCTTTGGGAAAAGAGCCTTAGATACAAAAACAAGCTTAGACTCAGAATGTTTGATTATATGGTGCGCAGAGCTGGGGTGAAATTGGGTTAAGATGGGTACAGCAACTGCTCCCATTGTGGTAACAGCCAGAAAAGCTATTCCCCAGTGAGGACAATTCTCGCTGAAAATAGCCACCTTATCACCTTTTTTTATGCCTGATTCTTCCAGTATGGCGCAAACACCTTTAACCTTATCACTGACTTGAGAATAAGTTAAAGGATCTTGCCCCACATAGCCAAAGGCAGGCCTTGAAGGAAATTCTTTAACAGTATTATGAAATACTTCCGGTATAGTTTGATAAGTGCTCAAAATTAACCCCTCTATCGGATTACTGTAAACGTAAAAATGCCATCAATGACAGTTACAATCCCAGATCTTCATTAATAAGGACAACAGTAATTCTGCCCTTGGGAAAAGATTTTTCAGTAATGGTCCAGACATTACAAATTCGATCAGGGCTTTCACAGTCATGACAATAAGCTGTTTTGGCGCACGGTGTTTTCTTGTTCAAACGCATGGCATTGGCTGGTGCTGAATAATCCTTAATCCTGTCCATGGCATCATCAAGATCGCCCACGATCTTATTGCGTCCGCAAAGCACGATAACATTCTTAGGACCAAAAACCAAAGCCCCCACCCTGTTGCCAATCATGTCAAGATTCACCAGAAAACCCTGCTCTGTAACTGCGTTGGTCCCGGTGATAAACAGATCTGTTAAAAGGGCCTGACGCCTGATCTCTATAGCTGCTTCCGGACCACCGCTTTTATCATAGGTATCAAGAATATTGATACCTTGCTGATTTTTTAATGCGTCATAAAGACCTGTATCCTTAAAGGTTGCTGATCCGCCCCAGGATATTGAACCGGGTTTGATCTCCGGAATAATCTCATTAAGGACTGTATCTCTTGCTTCTTCTTTTGTCTGAGCTACAAAGCATCTGAAATTATTGTCTTCTAAGTTTTCTTTAATTCTAACTAACTTGATCTTCCAGAAAATATCAACTTCGCTGGGCATATTAATTTAAACCTCCACTTTTAAAAATACAGCATTTTTATCAATATGTTGCCATTAAACATGGAATACTATTCCTGACCAGGACAATCTCTATATAGACCACCCGGAATCCTCAATTGTCAAGATCATCTGAAGCGCTATTTTACCTCAACTTGATTAATCTGCATCAATCAGGTATAAAAGATAATTGAATCAGAATTATGGGATTGAGCAATGACGCTTTATCTCAAAACTCAACAGGACTTTGTTACAATGCATCAGTTAAATGAAAAAGATACTAAGGTTGCCGAAAGGATGACCAATGACCTTGATGAGTCTAACAAAATTTCATCAGAACATACCCATGAGAAAACTAATAATACGGATGAGAAAAAAATACAGGAACAGCTTTCCTCTTCAGAATGGAAATCCAGATGGACAGACTGGAAATGGCATATTCAGAACTCCATACGCGGTATTGATGAGTTTGAACGTCTTTTGAATATAAAATTTCCCGACTTGGAAAGAAAGGCCTTTGCTCAGACCTGTGATAAATTCCCCATGTCTGTAACTCCGTATTATCTATCCTTGATTGAACCTCATGACTATGCCAATGATCCGATTTTCAGACAATCCTTTCCATCACCCCAGGAACTCATCATTGAAAGATCTGACATGGCTGATCCCCTGCACGAGGAAGAAGACAGTCCAACCCCTGGAATTACTCATCGCTATCCAGACCGGGTGCTCTTTCATATCAGCAATATCTGCTCCATGTATTGCAGACATTGCACCAGAAAACGCAAAGTAGGCGATAACGATACAATGACTGGCAAAAAAGAATTGCTTAAAGGTATCGAATACATCAAGAATACGCCTCAAATTAAAGATGTACTCCTTTCCGGAGGAGACCCTCTGATGCTTTCTGATGAGCGTCTTGACTGGATTCTCGGGGAGTTGGGGAAGATAGATCATGTTGATGTGGTGCGAATTGGTTCAAGAATGCCAGTTGTTCTGCCATACAGAATTACGGATGATCTTGTTCACATGCTTAAAAAACACCATCCATTATGGCTCAACACGCATTTCAATCACCCCAGGGAGATCACATCTACCTCCAGGACTGCATTAACCAGACTGGCTGACGCTGGAATTCCTCTCGGCAATCAGACTGTGCTCTTAGCTGGCATAAATGACTGTCAGCGCCTTATCAAAACCCTGAATCAGAAACTTATTAAAAATAGAGTAAGGCCTTATTACTTATATCAGTGTGATCTTTCAGAAGGACTGACTCACTTTAGAACCCCAGTTGGAAAGGGTATTGAAATAATCGAAAGTTTACGTGGACACACCAGTGGATTTTCAGTTCCCACCTATGTGATTGATTCTCCGGGTGGAGGTGGAAAAATCCCAATAATGCCCAATTACATTGTGTCCTGGGGTGCAAATAAAGTCATTTTGCGCAATTTTGAAGGAGTGATAACCACTTACTCAGAACCCGAAAGTTATGAAGCCAAATTCTGTGACCGTGACTGTAAGTCATGCAATCTTCAGCTCAAAGAAGAAGATGCCACAGAACAATGCATAGGCATTGAAAAGCTTCTCTCAGACAGCGATGATACTCAAAGTCTTACTCCCAGCGACAACTCCCGTATGGAGAGAAGAAATAATGTTGCCTGATGAAATTACTATTTTGGGTGATTCCAAGGTCCAGCATGGACCCATGAGCGACAGGGCCTACCTTATGAGCATGGCAAAAGAAGACCGCCAGGATATTATATCCAAGCTTGATAAACTTTCTTGTGAAAAAGGTTATACCAAAATATTTGCAAAAGTTCCGGATAGTTGTTCTCCTTTGTTTAGACAAGCAGGATATATTACAGAAGCTTCTGTGCCCGGGCTGTTCAATGGAAAAGAAGATGCGATGTTTATGGGAAAGTATCTGAACAAGGAACGTACCCAGCCTGCAGATCCTGAGCTCATAGACAATGTAATAGAGGTTGCCAAAGACAAGGCCCAGAGTCCTCCCCAGATCGACATTCCTCAAGGCTATGAAGTCAGGACCATGAACCTCCAGGATGTAAATAAGATGGCTCAGGTCTATAAGCAGGTGTTTGATTCATATCCCTTCCCGGTTTTTGATCCTGACTATCTTCATGAAACCATGGAGAGCAATGTTGTCTATTTTGGCATAATCCATAAAAACAGGATTGTGGGACTTGCTTCAGCAGAAACAGATCCTAAATCATTATCCGCTGAAATGACTGATTTTGCTACCCTTCCCCATCATAGGGGACAGGGTCTTGCAGCAATTCTTCTCAAATTCATGCAAAGTGAGATGAGCAACTCCAAAATATCAACACTATACACCATTGCCAGATCTGTATCCTTTGGAATGAACATTACATTTGCCAGAGCAGGCTTTGAGTTTGGCGGAACCCTCATTAACAATACCCACATCGCCGGCCAGATAGAAAGCATGAACGTCTGGCATTACAGTTTGTAAAAAAACGTAACTATTCAAAAAAGTCCAATAAGAACAATTGTATACCGGCAAAAGCCGGTATACAATGATGTTGAATATCCTTAAGCCGCACGTGATGAACAGATACACAAAAAATTAATCCCTTAGACAAAAAAAACTATAGGCACAAGTCCTTGAAAATTTAATCTTTGCCCTTTATAAGTGATTACCAACACTTATAATAATTGGGAGCAAAGCCAATGAAATATGACCTGGGAATTGATATAGGCTCTGTAAGCATCAACTGCATTGTAATTAATGATCAGGGGCAAATTATTTTTGAAGCACCCTACAAAAGACATTTTGGTCTGATTGTTAAGGAAACCTGTTCCACCTTAGAAGAAATCTACAACAAATTTGATCAGGATAATATCAGGTCCGTATCTTTTACCGGCAGCCAGGGACAAAATATAAGCCAGCTTGTTGATGCCCCTTTTGAAGTAGAGACCATTGCCCAGGTTCTGGGTACCATTAGAATCATACCCGGGGTAAGGTCAATCATTGCCATTGGTGGACAGGACGCAGCCCTTTTTCAGTTGGGATATGACGAGTATGATCACTGGTATCTTGAGGCCTTTAACCTCAATTCTCCCTGCGCCTCAGGAACCGGATCTTTTATTGACCAGCAGGCAGAACGTCTGGTCTTTGCCATGTATGGCGGTGATTTTGAAATGGATCAGAACAAGCTGCAGAAAGTGCTGGATGACTTTATCAGTCTTGGTCTGAAAAGTACTTATCCTGCCCCTGTAGCCTGCAGATGCACGGTCTTTACAAAATCTGACATGATTCACCTTCAAAACAAAGGTGAATCCTTAAGCAACATCATTGCCGGCCTCCACCAGGGAACTGCAGCCAACTATCTGAGTACCATTGTTTCCAATCGCACTTTAAGCAATCCCCTGTCATTTATCGGAGGCATGGCTTCCAATGCACTCCAGGTCAACGCCTTCAGAAAACACTTTCCAGACATTAAGGTTCCTGATCATCATGCCTCTCTTGGGGCCCTGGGCACAGCCCTTCAGACAGTTGATCAGGGCATTACCAACAGCATAGACCTGAAAAAAATCAAAGAAAAAGGCAAATCTTCCACATACAATTTTCCAAGGGCTGAGAGGCTTGATCTTAAATTGTCAACATTCAACCCTGATAACGATCTTGAACCTTTTCAAAGTTCAGCTCAGAAAAAAACACCCGCCTTTCTCGGTATAGATATAGGTTCAACCTCAACCAAATACTGCCTCATAGATGGTAAGGGCCGGATAATTCACAAAAAATATGTGGCAACCAAAGGCAAACCCATTGAAGTGGCCCAGGAACTTATCACGTCTCTGGAATCCGAAATGGGCAAACACATTGATCTTCAGACAGTGGCAACAACCGGGTCAGGCCGAAATGTTGTAGGTGACTTCATGGACGCGGATCTCATTATTGACGAAATCACTGCCCATGCCAAAGGCGCTGTAGCTGTTGACAAAAACATTGACACCATTTTTGAAATAGGAGGCCAGGACTCCAAATATATATCCATCAAAGATTCATACCCTGTGGACTTTGTCATGAACAAAATCTGCGCAGCAGGAACCGGTAGTTTCCTGCACGAGCTGGCCAATAAAATGCAGATCAATATTGTAGAACAGTTCCAGGACATTGCTCTTGGCGCAGAAAACCCCGTAAATCTTGCTGAACGCTGCACGGTATTCATGGAATCTGACCTGGCGGGATACGCCCAGAAAGGAGCCAAAAGTGAAGATCTCATTGCAGGACTCTGCTTTGCCATAGTACGCAATTACCTGCACCGGGTAGTGGAAAACCGCCCCATAGGTAATAAAATAATGTTTCTTGGTGGTCCTTCATTGAATAAGGGCATTGTGGCCGCATTTGAGAGGGTGGTAAATAAGCAGATTATTGTCCCAAAACATCGAGAGGTCATGGGTGCGTTCGGTGCTGCTTTAAGCAGCATGGAAATGCTTGAATCAGGGGAAATTCAGTTCAAGGAAAGGTCACTTTCTAAACTGGCAGATACAAAGGTCAGCTTTAAGGAATCCATCTGCAGGGCAGATAAAACCTGCCATAATGAGTGCAAGCTCAAGATTTACCGCTTTGGAGACCGCAAGAGTATCTGGGGTGGAGATTGCGGGAGGTATGAAAATTCTGCAGGGAACACTGCAATTACAGATAATTATTTTCACCAGCGAAAAAAAGTCTTTGACTCTTTCCTGCCCATGGATTTTATTCTGGTCCAGGAAAAGGAAAAAAAGCCTTTACCCGGCAGACCAGTAATTGGCATCCCCATGGCCTTGCATTCTTTGGAATGGGGAGTCCTCTGGGCCAATATTTTTGCCGAACTTGGTTGTAATGTTCGCTTAAGCCCGCCCACCAATCAGGCTACTGCATCAGCCGGGGTTGAGTCCATGACTGCTGAAACCTGTTTTCCCGTCAAGGTCTTTCACGGCCATGTCAAGAATCTGCTTCAGTCTGACTCTGATTATCTTTTCCTGCCCAACCCAATTAATATTCCCACTCCTGGCGATGATGATGAACGTGGACTTTTCTGCCCTATGGTTGAAAGCTCCCAGTATATGGTCAAGGCAGCCCTGAAAATTGATGAGAACCGGATCATAAGCCCCACCCTGTTTCTAAAAGAAGGATTATTGGCAGTGGCAGATTCCATTTTCAAATCGCTTCCTTCAGGCCTTGGAGTTTCCAGAAAACAGGTAATAGAGGCAGTTAAAAAATCCTGGCAGAAGCAAAAGGACTTCAGAGAAGCTCTCAGAAAAAAGGGCAGAGAGATCCTTGTGCAATTAGGCCATGAACAGCCCATATGGGTTGTTACCGGCAGGCCATACAACCTTTATGATGAACGAATGAATCTGAGACTTGGCCAGCAATTGGCAAAACTGGGCATTAATGCAGTGCCCATGGATTTTATTGAGCATGACAGCGTTGATCTGTCTGACTTTCCCAGAATGTACTGGGGCCTTGGAGGGAGAATATTAAGGATTGCCAAACTCATTGAAGATAAACCCAACTGGTTTGCCATGCACATGACTAACTTTTCCTGCGGACCTGACTCTTTTCTGGAACATTTTTATGAACATATCCTCAGGAAAAAACCGCCCCTGATTCTGGAGCTTGATGAACACAGCGCAGTGGCAGGAATCCTGACCCGCATTGAGGCATATGATAATGTGGTCAAAAATATCCGCAAGGAATCAGGGATAGGATAGAAAATATGACAAACAACACCATTAATCATTCAGCTTTTCAGGAAAGACTGACCTCCAGAGTGGGACAGTTTGATCTATCAGGCAAAACCCTGCTCATTCCAGAGATGGCTCCTTTGGGTTCCAGATTTCTGGCTGCGGGTTTTCGGGCATATGGAGTACCTGCCAAGGTCATGGAAACCTACACCGGGCTGAACCTGGGCAAGGAATTTACCTCTGGCAAGGAATGTTTCCCCTGTCAGGTAACTCTGGGTGACATTCTTTACTTCCTGCGTCAGGAAAAAAAACGCTTGGGAGACAACTTCAGGCCGGACGAATATGTCTATTTCATGCCTGAAGCAAATGGCCCGTGCAGATTCGGCATGTACAACAAACTGCACCGCATCATTCTGGACAAATTTCCCGAATTTGAAGATATATCCATTACGTACCTTTCCACAGCTGATGGATACCAATCAACAGCAATACTGCCTCCTGAAAAATCCAGGCTTTTTCGCAGGTTTGCCTACGTAGCTACAATTATCGCTGATGTCATGGACAGGACAACCTGGAGGGTAAGACCTTATGAAAAAATTCCTGGCTCCACAGATAAGTTCATGGAAGACGCAACCAAAAAGATGGAACAAGCCATAGAAAAAACAGGAGAATCAAGAGATTTCAATTCCCTGTACGCTGTCTTATCCAATATTGTGCAACAGGCCAGAAAACTTATAGATTCAGATAAGTCCAGACTACCGCGTATTGGCATTATCGGTGAAATCTATCTGCGTACCCATACCAGATCCAACCAGGATATCATCAGGGAGATCGAGTCTCATGGAGGGGAGGTTGTTGATGCGTCTCTCGGAGAATGGATCAACTTTGTCACGTATTCCAACCTGAGGGAAACTAATAGACAATGGGCTCAATCATGGAAGTCCATGGATATAAAAGGTCTTGTGGAGTCATCACGCAAATGGATGAGTAACAAAATTGAAATTCAATACCAGCTCTGGCGCCAGGCACAGGCTTATGACCATGCTATGAAACACCTGGATATCCAGGGCGATCATCCTGTTGATCTCCTGGAAAAAAGACTGGATAATGATAAACTCTTTAACTTTGATATTGGGACCGAAGCAGCCATAAGCATCGGTGGGGCCTTGGAATATGTGTATGAAAATTTTCACGGCATAGTAAATGTTTTCCCTTTTACCTGTATGCCCAGCACCATCTGCTCGGCAATTCTTAAACCCATGCTTCTGGAAAAAAAGATCCCGTATTTAGATGCCCCATATGACGGCTCTATCCAGCCCAACCGGGATATAGCTATCAGAACATTCATGTATCAAGCCAAACAGAGACAAAACAAAAAATGAAAGCCCGCCGGAGGGGATGGCGGGCTTTCGCGGAACATAAGGCTACCTGACAATTAAGGAGGTGAGGGAACTATTTTTACAATACCGGCAGATACTTTTTGATCTCGTATTCAGTAACCTGAATCCGGTAGTTATCCCATTCAATAATTTTATTCTCAATAAACTTCTGGAAGATATGCTCACCCAGAGCTTCATTAACAACTTCACTTTTTGAAAGTTCTGTAACCGCTTCAAAAAGACTTCCAGGAAGACTGTCAATTCCGTGCTTTTCCCTTTCCTGAACATTCATTTCAAAAATATCTTCTTCCACAGGAGCAGGAAGCTCATAACCTGAATCAATACCCTTAAGCCCTGCTGCCAGCATAGAAGCAAAGGCCAGATAAAGATTGCAGGCTGGATCAGGAGAACGCAGTTCCACTCTGGTTGCAGCTTCTTTTCCTGGTTTGTACATGGGCACGCGAACCAGAGAAGAACGGTTTCTTCTGGCCCAGGCGACATATACAGGAGCCTCGTAGCCGGGAACAAGACGCTTATAGGAATTAATCCACTGATTGCATATGGCTGTAAGCTCTTTGGCATGAGTAAGCAGACCGGCAATATACTGTTTACCTTCCACACTCAGGCTGTAGTCCTCCTTGGAGTCAAAAAAAGCATTTTTGCCATTTTTGAAAAGAGACTGGTGAACGTGCATGCCGCTTCCATTTTCCCCGAATAAAGGTTTAGGCATGAAAGTGGCGTAACAGCCATGCTTACGAGCAACCTCTTTAACGATCACCTTGTAGGTAATGGCATTGTCTGCCATTTTCAGAGCTTCCTGATATCTTAAATCAATTTCATGCTGACTGGGTGCTACTTCATGGTGGCTGTATTCAACATCAATCCCCATTTTTTCAAGGGCAAAGATAATATCCCTGCGAATATCATTGGCCAGATCCAGGGGAGCTGCATCAAAATAACCACCCACATCCAAGGTTTTGGTATCTGTAGAATCTTCAAACAGAAAAAATTCAAGTTCTGGTCCTACATAAAATGTGTATCCCTTTTCTGCAGCCCTGGCCAAAGCCCTTTTAAGAACGTAGCGGCTGTCACCTTCATAAGGAGTTCCATCAGGGTTGGTAATGTCACAAAACATTCTGGCAACAGGTTTGTCCTCAGGCCTGTATGACAGAATCTGGAATGTAGTTGGATCAGGAAAAGCAACCATATCGCTTTCATGAATCCTTGAAAAACCTTGAATTGATGATCCATCAAAACCCATTCCTTCCTCAAAGGCTCCTTCAAGTTCGCTGGGAGTAACCTGAAAACTTTTAAGGGTTCCGAGAACATCAACAAACCAGAACTGAATAAAGCTCACATTGTACTCTTTTACCGCCTTGACCACATCGTCTGTATTTTTGCAATTAAATACTGGAATGTCTGACATATTCTGCCTCCAAAAATGTTAAAGTTTGTAAAAAATGTATCTAATGACCTTTTTTATATCAGGTCAGACCAAATGATTCAGCCGGCCTGATAAATATCCATAATATACTTACTATCGTTTACACTTTTCAGACCATAAACAACTTTTATATTGAAATCAATATTTTATATAGAAATATTGATTTAAGATACATCCAAGTGCAAACGTACCTTACAATTATGTAAAACAAAAAACTTTTCTCTCAGTTTTATTTTACATTTTTGAAAAAATACTTGCAAAATACTTAAGTCAAAGTTTGGTGAATGATTCTGATGAGGTCTTTGCGGTTATGGATGATTTTGGATCCACCTGAATCCCTTACATGAAAAACATGCATTGCCTGCTCCATATTTGTGGAAATAACCGCATGGGATATATCAAGTCCGAGTCTGCTCAGACTCATGCATAACTGCAGTGTCAGGTATGAATGGCTTGGAGCACTAACCTCCAATATAGTATAAAAATCTGATGAATCATTATCGATACTTATACGAAACCGAGAACCTGGACCTGGCTGAATATTATATTTTTCGCAGAGCTGTGCCATATCCCTGCCGCCAAATAGAAAGGTCTGAATATCCTTTCTTACCTCACGCCAGATCTCATTGGAATACAAAGGATCAACAGGAGGACTGACCTTGAACATATCTACGGCAAGTCCGTTTTCCCAGGTGTAAAAACCTGCAGAATAAATCTGTATAGAATTCATAGTCAGGGCTGCAGCTACACAGGCCATTAAACCTCTTCGGTCAGGTGTTATCAATGTAAGTTCCCAGAATTCATTTCCATGCTCACATGTTTTTTCGGTAAGCAGAATAAAGTCCTGCTCGATTCTCTTGAATTTTGTTGAGGACTTGAGTCGGGACATATTCTCAACCAGTTTGATATGCCTGATTATTTTGGCTACAGGAGTTTTAAGAAGGTATCGTTGGGGGAGTTGTTCAATATATTTTTCCCAATTACCATGGTAATCCCTGTGGGATCTAACTTTGTCTCTGACCATAGCCATCCTGTGCCCAGGGTGATGACCAGTCAGGATAGTTTTTTTCATAAGTTTTTCAGATTTATGATACAGCATGGATAAAAGATTCTCTTTCCATGAACTCCAAATACCCGGCCCAGTAGCCCTGGAATCTGCATAGGTCAAAAAAGTCAGAAGCTTTAGCCTGCGTATGTTGCCCACCTGTCCAACAAATTCGGCCACGACTTTCTCTTCATCCAGATCTTTCTTCAATGCTGTACTTACCATGAGCAGATGATTTTTTATAAGAAACTTAACCTCTGAAGACCTGTGGCTATCGAAACCGAGATGCAGCAACACTTTTTCAGCTATGCGTGCTCCTTTTTTTTCATGATCAGACCCGCCCTTACCCATATCATGCATCAAAGCAGCCAGTCTTAAACTCAGGCTAAATTTTAACTCTTTGAGGTGCTCCTGTAAAAACCCGCTTCCTTCATCCAGTCCTGCAATCTCATCCAGACATTTAAGAGTATGTTCTCCAAGGGGGTAAGTATGTACTCCATCAAACTGAACAAAATACCATCTTTTCTCCAGTTCCGGCAGAATAAGGCCTAAAAGACCTGCCTGGTGCATACCCCGCAGACATTTTCCAGGTTCCATTCCCGTAATTATAATGGGCAAAGCCTTAGTAAGGGCGCGCTCTGCAGCTTTGCCTGACTGATCATTAGTTAATAAACTGCGGATTTCTTTTTTAGCCTGCCATGATACAGGATGGTTAGTCTCAGCCATCACCCTGAAAATTTCTACTGACAGTTTGGGATCATTATCCAGAACAGCGTCTTTCTTAAAACAAAGTCTTCCACCTGCGCTTATAGCCCAGCTTTTCTGTACTGCGTCTGCTTTCTTTTTATTATTATTTTTGAAAACATCCTCTTCAGCTCTTTCTAAGTACTCCATGGCCAGATTAAAAACCAGATTCTGGTTCTTAAATAAATCCTGCAGGAATACCTCCACCCCGGTACTTTTACCAGAACCTTTATAGCCCATAACAGATGCCACTTCAGGCTGAAGGTCAAGATGCAGTATATCGTTTTTCCTTTTGCCCGAGGAATGAAGAATATTTCTCAAATCAAAGAAAAAAGATGAAATCTTATTGGGAACAGCCTGACCATTATGTTCTTGACCCGTGTACTTTGGGGGCTTTACAAGATGATCAAGCTTTCTCAGCCAGGAAATGAGGTTCATGTCTCTCATTCCACCCGGATGATTCTTGATATCCGGTTCAATAAAATTTTCCGGAGAACTTCCATCAAGTTTACTGCCCCTGGTCTGGACAAAATAAAGCACAAGCTCATTTCTCTTGTCTCTTAAAATAGCATTTATCCTGTCCTGAAACTTGTTAAAATATTTTTCATCCCCGCAAATAAAACGGATATCAATAAGAGAGGTCAGAACCATAAAGTCATTTTCAGCCAGCTCAATACATCCTTTAATGTCTCTTAAACCATGCCCCACTTCAAGGCCATGATCCCACAAGGGATGAAAAAGGGCTGCTGCCATTTCATGACCAGGATCTTCATTTGGATCTTCTGTCATAATCAGGATATCAATATCGGATCTCAGGGCCATTTCCCGTCGCCCGTATCCACCCACAGCCACCAGGGCCTGATGCGGATGGCGTTCTCCACTGGATAGACAAATATCTTTCCGTCACCAACCTTGCCTGTTTTTGCCGCGTTCACAACAGCTTCCACTGCTTTTTCAACCATTTCATCTTCAATGATGATTTCCATTTTTACCTTTGACAAAAAGTCCACCTGATATTCAGCACCGCGATAAACCTCTTTATGTCCGTGCTGTCTCCCGAATCCCTTTACTTCTGTCAGGGTCATCCCCTTGATGCCCATTTTGGTCAAAGCTTCCTTGATTTCATCAATTTTGAACGGCCTAGTGATTATTTCTACTTTTTTCATATGTTGCCTCCGTTAATTTTTATATAATTCTCATTAGAATATCTGTCATGAGCTAAATGGAATCTATCTGGAACCTTTAGAATGGGAAAATTCAGGATAAGCTTCCATTCCGCATTCAGCCATATCCATGCCCTGGTATTCCATTTCCTCGTCTACCCTGATGCCCATCACAGCCTTAATA
>JBHEPK010000129.1:0-5793 GCA_046260325.1 Desulfonatronovibrio sp. | reverse complement strand
TGCCTACACTGACTGCTTCTTTAACCTTGGGATGTTCATGCATTACCTCATCAATCTCTCTTGGATAGACATTATAACCACCAGTAATGATCAGGTCTTTTTTACGATCAACAATATAAAAATATCCTTCATCATCCATATACGCAATATCCCCGGTATAAAGCCAGTTATTACGAATAGCTCCAGCAGTCTCATCAGGACGGTTCCAGTATCCTTTCATTACCTGCGGTCCTTTTAAAATCAGCTCACCTATCTTTCCGGGCGGAAGCTTAACCGTCCCCAGTTCCATATCAACAATCGCGGCATCAGTATCCGGGAAAGGCATGCCAATAGAACCAATCTTTCTTTTCCCGCGAAAAGGATTAAGGTGGGTAATGGGAGATGCTTCTGTAAGACCATATCCCTCAATTATCTCTGCTCCGGTCATTTCTTTAAATTTTTCTATGACTTCAACAGGCATGGGAGCTGAACCGGAAATACAGTAGTTAATAGAGGACAAATCAAACGTATCAATATCTTTCTGCTGCAGAAGAGCCATAAATACAGCAGGAGCACATGGGAAAATAGTGGGCTTGAGCTTTTGAACCGCCTTTAAAACCTCCCTCGGTACAAATCTGGGATATGGCGCCAGAGTAGCCCCAATGGCTGTGGCAAAATTAACACAAACAGTTAAGCCGTAGATATGAAAATATGGCAGAATTCCCAAAACGGTATTTTCAGGTCCAACCTCATGAAGAATAGCAACAGCCTGTTTAACATTCGCTGAAAGATTATAATGGGTCAGCATTACCCCTTTTGAAACACCGGTAGTACCTCCTGTGTATTGAAGCGCAGCAAGATCATTTCTGGGGTCAGGAGTATACTTTATAAACACTTCTCCTTTCTTCACAAGCCTTTTCCAGGCAATAACCTTATTATCGTCAAAAGGAATCGTAGAATTTTTATTTTCACGATGTGCTTTTATTTTATAAAGGAAATTAAGGGGAAAGCGAAGACAATCGCTTATGCTGGTAACAAAAACCCTGCTTAAACCAAGCCTGGGCATCAGGGCCTCTACCTTGGGCCATAAGAGGTCAAGCGTTATTAGAAATCTGGCTTCCGAATCAGTAAAATGATGGATCATCTCCTTTTCCATATAAAGTGGATTAGTCATGACCACCGCCCCGCCTGCCTTTAAAACAGCCCAGTAAGCGATGATGGTCTGGGGAAGGTTGGGGAGCATTATCGCCACCCTTTCCCCTGGACTCAAACCGTAGCTTCTAAGGTTGGCTGCGACTATTTCGGTAAGCTCTTTAAGTTTTTTATAGCTGATACTCCAGTTATTGAACACAATGGCCTTTCGATTGGGGTGCTCTTTGGCTATGCGATCCAGATGTTCGTATACAGGTATATTTTCATACTTAAGTTTTGGGCTTACTTCTTTATCATAGTTTTCAAGCCAGGGTCGTTCTAAGTCTTTATCAATCATCTAAACATCCTTAACGATCTATGAATAAATATCATTATAAAAAAGGCTTCTAATAAACAACTTCAATAATAGCTGAAAAAAAGTCTACTGCGTTGCATAGAAAAAAAACCTTAGAAAAATATGTTTTTTAAATCAACTTAAACTCTTGGTGCAGACAACTGTCATAAAATCCTTTACAATTGTGCCGTGAGTATTATTGTCTTTACCTGCCGTACATACTTACGACAATTAAAAATCTCATTACTTTTCAGGGAGGTAATCAATGCGTAAATTCTTAACTGGTTTTATTATTTTTATCATAACTGTGTGGGCAGTCCCTTCTCTGGCTTCACTGCCTCAATTTGCAGATTTGGCAGAAAAATCCGGAGAGGCTGTAGTCAATATCAGCACTGTAAAAATGGTTGAACGACCAAATGTCAGCCAGTTTTTCAGAGGGCTACCCAGTGAGAGACATCCTTTTGAAGATTTTTTTGAACAATTCGAAAGATTTTTTGGAGACCCTCAAGGTGAACGCCAACCCCAGGAACAAAGATCCCTTGGCTCAGGCTTCATAATCTCCAAAGATGGATTCATTGTAACCAATAATCACGTCATTGATGGAGCTGATCAGATAAAAGCAACTTTTCAGGTAAATGAAGCTGAAAAAACATATGATGCCGAGGTAATTGGAACTGATCCTGAAACCGACCTGGCTCTTCTAAAAATTGAAGCTGACATTGATCTTCCTACGCTCAGCTTTGGTAATTCCGATGAGATTAGAGTGGGAGACTGGGTCGTTGCCATTGGAAATCCTTTTGGATTGAACCATACCGTAACGGCAGGGATAATCAGTGCAAAAGGCCGGATAATCGGAGCCGGGCCATATGATAATTTCATTCAGACTGATGCTTCCATTAACCCTGGCAATAGTGGTGGTCCTCTTATAAACATGCAGGGTGAGGTTATAGGCATAAATACTGCCATTGTAGCGGCAGGACAAGGTATCGGATTTGCAATACCAGGTACTATGGCTCAAGATATTATTCAACAACTGCGAACAGACCAGAAAGTCAGCAGAGGCTGGCTTGGAGTGACCATCCAGAATCTTGATGAAAACACCGCGCGTGCACTGGACCTTGATGATGATAAAGGAGCCCTGGTGGCTGGAGTGACTCCTGGTGATCCCGCTGACAAGGCAGGGATCCAGGCAGGAGATGTAATCCTGACCATAAACAATGAACCAGTGGAAAGTCCGACCGATCTGACACGAAGAATTGGCAGCATTACTCCAGGCTCCAAAATAAAAATCACTCTATGGCGTGACGGGAAAAAGAAAAACGTCAGCGTAACCCTTGGAGAACGTGATTCTCAAAAAATTGCCAGAGGTGGTCAGCCTCAGGAAGAATCAAGTGAGACAGAACTTGGCCTCAGCATGAGACTCCCATCTGCCCAGGAAGCTACGGCACTGGGACTTGGAAGCCCCAAGGGACTCATAGTAACTGAAGTACAGCCAGGCTCCATAGCTCACCGAGCAGACGTAGTTCCCGGCGATCTGATACTTCAGGCCAATGGAAAAGCTGTAAACAGCATAGAGGACTTTACCCGTATCTTAAATGAAGATGCCCGCAGCAAGCAGGTACTCATGCTTCTTATAAACAGACAGGGACAGAACCTGTTCAGGACAATTCCCCTTGACAATTAAATCTGCGTCCCGGGCCGGTTTTTTTATAAATCCAGGCCCGGGACAACCAAGCCTGAAAATGCGCATAAAGGTATAGCATGGCCAAGCAAATCAGCCTCAGAACCGGATGCAAGGTTAACCTCGGGCTCAAAATAACCGGTGTTAGAAAGGATGGTTATCATGATATTGACTCAATCTTTTACCCCCTTCCCAAGCCTTTTGACCAAATAGATGTTCTCAGATCCAGCAATACCGGCCTGAGGATAAAATGCTGTCCACCGGAACTTGAGGGAAGACAGAACATTCTGCATAAGGCATACAATATGTTTGCCCAGAGTACCGGCTTTTCACCGGGATTAAGCGTATTTCTTCATAAAAACGTGCCCATGGGAGCAGGTCTTGGCGGCGGCAGTGCCAATGCAGCAGCCATGCTTCTGCTTCTTAACAGACTTTGTGGCTCAAAAGCTTTAGGGCAGAATGAACTTATTTCACTGTCAGCAAAAATCGGCGGAGATGTTCCTTTTTTTATTTATAATAAACCATCAAGGGTCAGAGGGATGGGAGAAACTCTCACCCCTGTCCACCTTGAACTTACGGGATATAAGATGCTGCTTATCTGTCCTGGGGTTCATGTTGATACGGCATGGGCCTACAGACAATGGGATATTCTGGAAAAAAAATTGTCAACTGATAAAACTCATTCCTTGACAAGTACCAGCACAAAGGATAAAAGTTCGCCTCTTGAGGATCAGCTGGTTTTAAGCAATAGTTTTGAAGTTCCTGTTTTCAGGGCCTTTCCTGAAATCCGCAGAATCAAGACCAGAATGTTTGAAAACGGCGCGGCTGCATGTGTTATGAGTGGATCAGGCTCCAGCCTGATAGCAATGTTCAGAGATCAGAAAAATGTTTTCCGGGCATGCACTCAACTTGACCGCCAATCCTGCCCATACTATTATTACAATCTCTAATTTATATTACTGGGGCGTAGCCAAGCGGTAAGGCAACGGGTTTTGGTCTCGTCATTCGAGGGTTCGAATCCTTCCGCCCCAGCCAATTACAAGGACTAATTCCATGCCCGGCCACGGAGAATTAAAAATAATTTCCGGTAATGCTAATCCAGAATTGGCAAAAGGAATCTGCGACCATCTCGGGATGAATCTAAGCCCAACTCTGGTATGCACTTTCAGTGACGGAGAAAGCAGAATTGAGATAGGCGACAATGTCCGGGGAGATGATGTTTTTGTTGTCCAACCAACATGTGCTCCTGCAAACCACACGCTTATGGAACTGTTCCTTATGCTGGATGCCCTAAAAAGAGCCAGTGTAGGCAGAGTTACCGCAGTTGTGCCTTATTATGGATATGCCCGTCAGGATAGAAAGGTTGTGCCAAGAGTACCCATCAGCGCCAAAATGATTGCTGACTTTTTTAATATTTCCGGTGTTAACCGGCTTTTAACCATTGATCTCCATTCTGGTCAGATTCAAGGTTTTTTCGATATCCCGGTGGATAATCTTTTTGCTGCTGAAGTCCTGCTGGGATACTTAAGCCAGTTTGGAGAACAGGCTGTTGTAGTATCACCTGATGCAGGCGGAACCGAAAGAGCAAGAGCATATGCAAAGCGTATTGGAGCAGACCTGGCTATTATTGATAAAAGACGGGATACACCCAATAAATCACAGGCAATGCGGGTTATTGGTGATGTTAAAGACAAAGTGGCAATTGTTCTGGATGACATGATTGATACGGGAGGAACCATGGTTGAAGCTGCCAAGGTTCTTACTGAAAAAGGAGCCAGCAAAGTCGTGGCCTGCGCTACCCATCCAGTTCTTTCCGGACCTGCCATTGAGCGTCTGGAAAAATCATGCTTTGCTGAAATTGTAGTCACAGACACAATTCCTTTAAACGAAAAAGCAAGGGCCTGTTCAAAATTTAAAGTTATTTCAGTGGCGAGTCTTTTAGCCAAAGCAATTCACAATATTCATACTGAATCTTCAGTAAGCGTTCTTTTTTCCCATTGATGACGCTTTCTGAAAAATTACCAATATACCCTTAAGGGGTAAAATAAGGAGAAAAGGATGTCCCAGCTTGTTAATGTACAGGTAGAGGTGAGAGAGAAAAGAGGCAAGGAAGCTGCAAAGAAGCTTCGGGCCAAAGAATATATCCCGGCTGTTTTTTATAGTCCAGATGGTGAAAATGTTTCTTTAAAAATTCGCGAAGGCCTGTTTCACAAAATCTGGATTAAGGCTGGTTCAACTTCTGTAGTTGAGCTTGAATTCACCCAGAACAATGAAACAGTTAAAAAGCCCGCTCTGATTTGGGCCGTGGATAAGCACCCTTACAAAACTGTATACATGCATGTGGATTTTTATGGAGTTGATCTGAAAAAAGAAGTCACCGTTTCCGTACCGGTTGAAGTAACCGGTAAGCCAAAAGGCGAGGAAGAAGGTGGGGTTCTGGAAATTTACAGACAAACTCTTGACCTTACCTGCCTGCCAATTAATATCCCCAACCAGGTTATTATAGATGTAAGCAAGCTTGAAATAGGTGATAACATCAGCATCGATGATATCAAGCTGCCTTCAGGGGCAAGGATTGAATATGAAGAGAGTTTCGCTGTTGTTGGATTGATACCTCCTTATCACGAAGAAGAGCCAGAGATAGAAG
>JBHEPK010000128.1:5480-5834 GCA_046260325.1 Desulfonatronovibrio sp. | reverse complement strand
GCTCTTTACCTTTTCACAGTCAAGGTCAACGATATCATACGCAAAAGACCGGAATTCATCTCCCCTGTAGACAGCATTCGCAATGCTGCCCGGCGTATGACCAATATGGGTATTGGATCACTGCTTATCAAAGATGAATATGGCAAGCCTGCCGGGATTGTCACTGATAAAGACCTGCGCTCCAAAGTAGTGGCAGCAGGACTCTCCTACTCCACTCCGGTGGAAGAGATAATGACCAGTCCTGTTGAAACCATTGAAGCCGGCAAAGTATGCTTTGATGCATTGCTGAGTATGATGAGCAAGCAGATTCACCATCTTGCTGTTGAAGATGAAGGCAAAATCATTGGAATCATA
>JBHEPK010000128.1:2779-5470 GCA_046260325.1 Desulfonatronovibrio sp. | reverse complement strand
GGGAGAATCTCCGGTTTATCTGTTCAAAGAAATCACCACCCAGAATAACATTGAAAGACTTTACGAACTTTCCATGCGCGTTCCATTGGTTGTCCGTCCGCTCATTGAAGAAGGAGCCAAAGCCAATAATATTACCAGAATGATTACAGTTTTAAACGATCTCATCCTTGACCGCATCCTGACTCTGATGCAGGAAAAACTTGGGCCGCCTCCGGTTCCTTTCTGCTGGTTGGTCATGGGCAGTGAAGGTCGCAAGGAGCAGACATTCAGGACAGATCAGGATAATGCCTTAGTATATCAGGATCCCAAAAATGAACAGGAAGCTCAGGCAGCTGCAGAATACTTCGAGAAATTCGGACAGGAGGCCATAAACCACTTAGTAAAATGCGGCTATCCCCTCTGCCAGGGTGGTAATATGGCCTCCAACCCCCAATGGAACCAGCCTCTGTCGGTCTGGAAGAAATATTTTTCCAACTGGATCAATGTTCCAGAACCCGAAGAAGTGCTCCATTCAACTGTATTTTTTGATTTCAGACCAGCCTACGGTCACTTGGAACTTGGCTTCAAGTTAAGAGATTACCTGAACATTCTGGTTCAGGGAAAAGATATGTTCCTGCGCTATCTTGCTCAGGATTGTTTCCGAACCAAACCGCCCATCAGCTTTTTCAAAAACTTTCTCGTGGAACGTGATGGAGAACACAAAAACAGACTGGATATAAAGGCCAGGGGACTGGTTCCATTCTGGGATTTTGCCCGGGTCATGGCCCTTAGACATGGTATTGATGAAACCAACACCTTAGCACGCATGGAACTGCTTAGAAAAGGCGGACATATGCCTGAAGATCTCTATAAAAAAGCCAGAGAATCATATGAATTTCAAATGCAGCTGAGATTTCTTAATCAGCTCAGGCTCATGGAGGAAGGCGAAGAACCGCATAACTATATCAACCCGGCAGAGATGAGCGATCTGGAAAAACAAACCCTTAAAGGTGCGTTCTCCGTAATCTCAAATCTTCAAAGCTTTCTGAAAGAAACATTCAAGCTTAACCTGGCATAAATATGATGATCAGCGCTTTATATTCAAACCTTTTTACGGGTATCTGGCCTTCTGAATTATTCCGCAAAAGAGCTGAACATCCGGTTCTAACCCAAAGCAAAGCTCATTTCAGTGGATTCAACCAGGATTTGCCCTTGGAAGAATACGACTTTGTGGTTCTGGATACAGAACTTACAGGACTTAATGATAAAATAGATGAAATTGTATCCATAGGTGCTGTTCGCATCAAAAAACTGCGCATAGATCTCCAGGATAATTTTTACTCTAATATCTGTCCGTGCCAGGAAATGCCTAAGTTCAGCACATTGATTCACCGCATAACTCCCATGCTTGCAAGAAAATCTCCGCCCATTGCTGAGATATTGCCGGATTTTCTGGACTATTGCGGAAACAGTCTGATTATCGGGCATAATATCGGAATGGATATGGCCTTTATCAACAGGGCATTAAGGGAAAACTTAAGAGGAATTCTTTACAACCCCTGTCTCGATACAATGCGCATGGCAAGAATCTACAGGGAAGAACAATGGATAAACTATTATGATCGTTATAACCTGAATGTTTCCTACAATCTCAAGAATTTGAGTCAGGAATACGGGCTTCCTGTCTTTCCTGAACACAATGCTCTCAATGATGCCATCCAGACCGCTTATCTTTTTTTATATCTGATTCACAAGCTAAGAGATGGCAATATCAAGACACTTAAAGATTTATACATGGCGGGTAGAAGCTGGCGCTGGATGTTCTAAGCAGCCGGCTTATATATAAACACAACAGGAGGGTTAACCATGAAGAAGAAGAGTTTTCAGGAGTACTGGGCCAAAAACATCAGACTGATTACCATTTTGCTTATTATCTGGGCAGTGGTGTCTTATGGATTTGGAATTATCCTTGTCAAACCCCTAAATGCCATCTGGATGGGAGGATTTCCCCTGGGCTTCTGGTTTGCTCAGCAGGGATCCATTTATGTATTCGTAATCCTTATCTTTGCTTACTGTTTTCTGATGAACAGGATGGACCGTGAATACGATGTTGATGAAAAATAAAAGACACACAGATAATTCTTAATTGCGATCAATTTTCTGGAGGAATGTACTATGTCTATTTTAGCCTGGACCTATATCATGGTCATAATAACTTTTGGACTTTACCTGTTTATTGCCTGGCGTTCCAGAGTTAAGGAAACCAAAGGGTTTTATATTGCGGGAGCAAGCGTTCCTCCTCTGGCCAATGGAATGGCCACAGCTGCAGACTGGATGAGTGCAGCGTCATTTATTTCCATGGCTGGTATGATTTCATTCATGGGTTACAGCGGAGCTGTTTACCTTATGGGATGGACTGGAGGATATGTCCTTTTGGCCCTGCTTCTTGCGCCTTATCTTCGTAAATTCGGAAAATTTACAGTGCCTGACTTTGTTGGTGACAGATATTACTCATCTACAGCGAGAGTTGTTGCCCTCATATGCGCAATATTTGTCTCCCTGACCTATGTTGCCGGTCAAATGCGCGGCGTTGGAATTGTTTTTGGCCGTTTTCTCGAGGTTGATGTAAACACTGGAGTCATCATTGGCATGGCCATTGTTTTCTTCTACGCCTCCCTTGGCGGCATGAAAGGGGTTACCTATACCCAGGTT
>JBHEPK010000128.1:0-2769 GCA_046260325.1 Desulfonatronovibrio sp. | reverse complement strand
AGGTTGCCCAGTATTGTGTACTCATCGTTGCCTTTATTATATGCGCGACAGCCATTTCCATGAAAGTAACAGGCACACCCATACCTCAGCTGGGTTTTGGATCAACCATTATTGAAGGTGACAGTGCGGGCAAATATATTCTTGAGGCTCTAAACGGTATTCATCGTGACCTTGGATTTTCAGAGTACACTTCAGCTTTTGGACCAGATGATATCGGCATGCTCTCAGTCATATGCATAACCTTGGCTTTGATGGTTGGTACAGCCGGACTGCCCCACGTAATTATCCGCTTTTATACTGTTCCAAGTGTTAAGGCTGCCAGGCTCAGTGCGGGTTATGCCCTGTTCTTCATTGCTCTGCTTTACACCACTGCTCCTACAGTTGCGGCTTTTGCCAGATATAACATGATAGATACAGTCAATGATGTCCAATACTCACAGGCTCCATCATGGTTTAAAAACTGGGAACAGACCGGGCTTGTAGCCTGGATAGATAAAGACGGTGACGGAATAATTCGCTACCGCAGCGGAAGTCCTTTCCAGGGAACTCCGCAATTTTCAGAGGGTGTGGGTCAATACGGGCAGAGGCTTGTTACCAATAAACCTACTGATAATGACAACGAACTTTATGTTGACCGGGATATAATTGTTCTGGCCAGCCCGGAAATGGCCAATCTTTCGCCATGGATTATAGGACTCATGGCTGCTGGAGGTCTGGCTGCTGCCCTGTCAACGGCATCTGGACTTTTGATAGTTATTTCTTCATCTGTATCCCATGATCTATATTATCGGATCATTAACCGTCAGGCCACTGAGAAACAAAGAATGCTTGTGGGCAGAATTATGGTGGGCGTTGGAGTCTTATGTGCTGGATACTTAGGGATAAATCCGCCCGGATTTGTGGCCCAGGTGGTTGCTTTTGCCTTTGGACTGGCAGCCTCATCATTCTTCCCAGTTATTATTCTGGGCATATTTACCAAATGGGTCAACCGTGAAGGCGCTATAGCCGGTATGATAAGCGGCATTGGCTTTACAATGTTCTATATCCTTCAAACCAGATTCTTTGGAGCTGATCCGTGGTTTTTCGGCATCACTGCAGAAGGCATCGGAACCATAGGCATGCTCATTAACTTTGCTGTCACCATGAGTGTTTCAAAATTCACCAAAGCTCCTCCAGCTGAAATTCAGGAACTTGTTGAAAATGTCCGCTCACCAAGGGGAGCAGGAGCAGCAATTGAACATTAACAACAGATATAACTGAATCTTTGTTACCATCTAATCATTGAAAACCGCGGTTGTATCATTATTGTACAACCGCGGTTTTCTGTTTTTGAAAATCTATAAAAAATAATCATGGGCCATGCATTGATTTAGTTTGTATTTTGAATTATTTTAATAAATATTAACGATTTCAGATTTATTTGAACAATAAAATCAAGGAGGAATTATAATGTTAATCAAAGACTGGATGAGTAAGGATGTTACTACTGTGACCACAGAGACTTCTATGCTCAAGGCCTCCAAAATTTTTAAAGACAATAATTTTCGACGTCTGCCTGTAATTGACAAGGATGGAAAACTGGTAGGAATCGTCACTGACAGAGATATCAAGGATGCGTCACCATCAAAAGCCACTACTCTTGATGTACATGAACTTTACTACCTTTTGTCGGAAATTAAAATCAAAGATATCATGACTGCCAACCCCTTTACCATAAATGTTGAAGACAGCTTGGAAAGAGCAGCCATTAAAATGCTTGAGAAAAAAGTTGAAGGTCTGCCTGTTGTAAATGAAAACAACAAAGTTGAAGGTATTATTACTGAGACAGACATTTTCAAGGCATTGGTAAGCATTACAGGCGCGTTTCAGGGAGGCATCAAAATTGGCATCAGGCTCTCCAGTGAACCAGGAACATTAAAACCAGCCTTAGACATCCTAAGATCACACGGTGCAAGGGTTATGAGTGTTCTCACATCTCAGGATCAGAAAGATCAAAACTCCAGAGATGTCTATATGAGAATTCACGACATGGATCGCTCAGAGGAAAAAAAGCTCAAAACACAGATGGATCTCAAATTCAATATTCTCTTCTGGATAAGAGACAACCCCAAATAAAAGGAAACATACTATGTCCAAAAACATTTTTGTTTACGCTTTAAGCACTTGTATCCATTGTAAAAGAACAAAGAAATTCTTAGACGAAAAAAACATTGATTATGATTTTGTTTACGTGGACAAGCTAAGTGGAGATGAAAAAGAAAAAGCCGTAAGTGAAGTGAAAAAGCATAACCCGAAAGTTTCATTTCCTACAATTGTCGTTGACAATGGCGAAAAAGTTATTGTCGGACTTAAAGAAGATGAAATACTTGAGGCATGCCAGAAATGACACCTGAAAAGCTATATGAATCTTTAAAAAAGTTACAGGAACCCAAAGGCTATTTTTTCAACAGGGATCAGGAATTTGTTATGGACCTTATGCAAAGCCTGCTGGAAAATAAAAACACCTATGGATACATGGTATGTCCGTGCAGACTTGCTTCAGGCAACCAGGACGACGACAAAGATATTCTCTGCCCCTGTGAATACAGAGAAGCAGATGTCAAGGAGTATGGGAGTTGCTACTGTGGGCTGTACGTTTCAAAGGAGTGGAATGAAGACAAAATACCCCATGAGTACGTACCGGAAAGAAGACCTCCGGATAAGATGAAATTTTAGTATATATAACTTTTTTCGCTCTTGGGTAGATACTTATCTTGAGGGCTCCAGAAC
>JBHEPK010000127.1:5483-5865 GCA_046260325.1 Desulfonatronovibrio sp. | reverse complement strand
GGATTGACGGACGCCCCATTACCGGACCAACAGAACTTTTAAAAGCTTATTCTTCTTTGGCCCAAAG
This sequence comes from Desulfonatronovibrio sp., assembly GCA_046260325.1. GTDB lineage: Bacteria > Desulfobacterota > Desulfovibrionia > Desulfovibrionales > Desulfonatronovibrionaceae > Desulfonatronovibrio. Next base: position 5,798 of record JBHEPK010000127.1, on the reverse strand, counting down.
TTCTCTGGTAACCATGGACATCCTCCGTCAGGGCCAAAATTTAAGCTTTGTAGTGGAAATAAATTAAGGCTAAGTCAACTTTGTCATGCAAACCAGGCATTATGCCTGTTCATGACTCCCAACTGGCAGAACCTTACAGCGTTTCCTGTGCATAAAAGATAATAATAAATATTTACAATCCAGTAAATTAAAAATCTGTCAACCGACAATAAGCAACACAAACCCGGTACAATCCGGGCAATCAGAGTTTTTCATGAAACCAACTTTGTATGTAACATGTTTTGTACTTCTAATCATGATATTGGTTTTTCCGGC
>JBHEPK010000127.1:0-5473 GCA_046260325.1 Desulfonatronovibrio sp. | reverse complement strand
GGGCAGATGACCGCCGATCTGGATGGAGTCCTTTTAAAAGACTTTATCATGTTTGTAAGCCGTTTTACCGGACACAATATAGTTTTCAGAGAAGACAGGATCCCCGCAGTCAAAATAACCATGCATACTCAAACTCCCATGCGTGAACCAGAGCTTATGGCAGTTTTGGAGAGCGTACTCGCCGGAAACAATCTGGAACTAATTTCACGGGGAGACGTCCTGTATGTACTTCATACCCCCCTTATCCAGGGAATGACTGAGCCCTTTGTTTACCCGGCTGATGGAGGCGAGGCTTATGAACTGGTAACCACGGTTATTCAATTGCCTCCTAATGCACCGGTAAAACAGGCATCTGAAATGCTAAAACCTTTTTTGTCCAAGCATGGTCTTATCCAGGATATAATTCCGGCCAGATCATTGTTGATCAGGGATACCAGACAGAATATAATTAAAATCGGGGATATTATTGCCACTTTACAAAACATGGGTCCGAGCTGGAAAACGGCCATGATCCCCCTGCACCAGGCTGATGCACTAAAAACCGCATCTAAAGTCATGGAACTGTATACAGGACTGATTGAACTGGGACAGATGGGAGAAGCCCCTGTGGTTCTGCCTGTGGAATGGTCCGGGGCCATTATGGTAGCGGGGACACCAGACCAGATAAAAACGGTCCGGGGACTGGTTAGAGATTTGGACAATATAACAGAAAAATCAGCCGGACTGAAAATATACCCTTTAAAAAACGCCAGAGCTGAAGCTGCAGCAGATGTTATCGGTAAACTTCTCTCAGACCAACTGGAAAATACAGAAAATTCCGGGAAAGAATCTGCGCTGGTCGTATCCCCTGACAAAGAAACCAACTCTATCCTGGTTCTCGCTGATCCTCAGACAATCAATCAGGTTGATGATATCATTGATCATCTTGATCAGCCTCTGGCCCAGGTTTTTGTGGAAGCCCTCATTGTAGAAACAACCCTGGAACATAGTCAGGACTTCGGAGTGGAATGGTTGGCCGGAGGAGGTGGTCGAGACGGTATAGGTGTGGGCGGCTTTATCCGGGACAATGCCTCGGGCCTGGCCCCTCTCCTTTCCCAGGCAGCCCCGCCTGTTGCTGCGGGCGGATTCACAATTGGCGCTCTGGGCAATTCAATCACCTATGCCGGACATAAGTTTTCCACACTGGGAGCATTGGTTAGCTTTGTTCAGACCGCCAGAGATTTCAACATCCTTTCAACACCCCAGCTCATGACCCTGGACAACACTGAAGCTGAAGTATTTATTGGAGAAAACAGAAAGTTTGAAACCAGTGAGCGCTTAGATGAACAAAGCAGGCCCATAAAATATTATGAATACCGCGATGTGGGAATACGACTGAAAGTAACACCCACCATAAACACTGAGACCGGGATGATCCGATTAGAAGTGCTTCAGGAAGTTCAGAACTATGATTCATTGGAAGAAATCACCATGAACAGAAACACCAGAACCAACGTCCAGCTTCCCAGCGGATCAACCATGGTAATTTCAGGCCTCATCCAGAACAGCTTCACCCACAGCAGGAATGCTGTTCCTGGCCTCTCCAGATTACCCGGTTTCGGCTGGATGTTCAGGCGCGAAGTACTGAAAGCTCCCAAATCAACCCTGATGGTTTTCCTCAGCGCCAGAATCATCGAAACCCTTGACCAGGCTGACGACCTGACCAGAGAACGTATGGACCGGGTCCGAGAAACAAGAAAAGAGCAAGAAGAAATTCTGGAACGTGAATTTTGGGGCACATCAGAAAAACAAAAAAAATCTTTCAATGTTGACATGAATCAGATGGAACAGCCTGTATTGCGTGAGGATAATGAATAACTTTGACCTGAACTCCCTGCCCCGGGAAGTGGTGGAGACTTATCTGGCTTTTCCCCAGAGAAACTCGTTTCTTCCGGTAAGCTTTGAAGAAAACAATCTTCTTGTCCTGATAACATCTTCAGAAGCAAGGCCCCTCGCTGATCATCTGGCCTGGAAACTGAAAATATGCATCCATACCCGCCTGGTTGACGAAGAAAGTTTTTTTTCCGTCCTGGAACAGGCCCTGGCTTTATGGGAAGATGATCAGGAATCCGGCACAGAGGAAACTGACAGCCTGGACAATCCAGAGGATTCAGGCCGGGATCTTCTGGGGTGGTCCCATGAAGACGCACCTATTGTTCGCCTGGTGAACAAGGCACTGCATCAGGGAGTAAGCCAGGGGGCCAGCGATATCCACTTTGAAGGGCAGGACAAATCTTTTCTTATACGCTATCGACTTAATGGAGAGCTTAATACTGCACGCAGGCTTGACCACGCTGTACAGCCAACCGTACTCGCCCGGATCAAGGTTATGGGGCAAATGGATGTTTCCGAAACCAGGACCCCCCAGGACGGGCGTTTCCAGGTTCGTGTAGGCAATAAAAATATTGATCTCAGGGTCTCCACCATGCCGACTCTGAATGGAGAAAAAGCTGTTCTGCGGATCCTGGACCGGACCAAAAACGTATTGTCCCTGCCTCAGCTGGGCCTGCTGGATAAAGATACTCAGCTGTTGCGTCAAATGATCTCATCTCCTTATGGTATCATCCTGGTTACCGGTCCCACTGGAAGCGGCAAAACCACAACTTTGTACGCTGCCCTGTCCGAACTGGTCAACGAGTCCCTGAATATCATGACCGTTGAAGATCCTGTGGAATACCATCTTCCCGGAATAAACCAGGTCCAGGTGAATCGGGCTGCTGGGGTCACATTTGCAGGGGCCGTAAGGGGATTCCTTCGCCAGGACCCCGATATAATACTCGTGGGTGAGATCAGAGACCACGAAACTGCGTCTACAGCGGTCCAGGCATCCCTGACTGGGCATCTGGTTCTGGCCACACTGCACACCAATGACGCTCCTACTGCAATCACCCGTCTGCTGGAAATGGGTATTGAACCTTTTCTCCTGGCATCTTCCATGATTATGGTCCTTGGCCAGAGACTGGTCCGCACCAACTGTCCAGCCTGCTCCACCCAGATTCCGGTCAGTTCAGCTACCTTGTCCATACTGAACAAAAACAGCCCTGAATTCAGCCATCAATTTAAGGGAACGGGCTGCAAAGAATGTCTTAACAGCGGATACAATGGCAGGCTGGGCATTTTTGAGCTTATGCCGGTCACGGAAACTTTACGTTCCATGATGATCCAGAAATCCTCAGCTGATGAACTGCGAGCCTACACCCGGAGCACTGGACGGGAAACAATGTATGAACAGGGACTCAAACTTGTATCCCAGGGCAGGACCAGCCTGGAAGAAATTTTACGGGTAACGAGGGCATAGAACCGTGGTGAAAAATCCTTATCCAGCATATTATTCAGAAGAATGAAAAATAACTATGTTTTCTATCAAAACCCGTGCATAAAACGCTTGCAACCAATAATTATTAACTGAAAGTAACTATTCAGCACATTGCTTAAGTTTATCATTTTATGTCAATTCTTTATCAAAATCGGAATCCCATAACTAAAATAAAATGTAGTGAACAGATACAATTGAACAAATAAAATGCCCACCTACCATTACCAGGCCCTGGACCGCCAGGGGCAAAAGAAAAAAGGGCTCCTTGAATCCCAGAGTGAGACCGTAGCCTTCACCCAGCTGCAGAATCAGGGACTTATCCCGATCCAGCTCAGGGCTGTAAAGGATGAAGTCTCCTCCAGTCGTTCAAGATTTATGTCTCTGCCTTACCAGGGCAGGAAAGTCCGTATTGAGGAAACTTTCTATTATCTTGGACTTATGCTTCAGGGTGGAAGCTCTCTGGCACAGAGCCTGGATATACTGGGCCGGATGGGAAGAGGGAAAACCAGTCGGATCTGGCTTGAAATTCGGGATTCTGTTGAATCGGGCACGTCATTTTCCAGGTCCCTGGCCCGGCATCCCGGAATATTCCCCAAGGAATACATCGGAATGGTCCAGGTGGCTGAAAAATCCGGACAACTGGGCCGGATTCTGGAGCAGATAGCCGGATACGAAGAACACCGCCGGGAGACAAGAAGCAAACTGCTCACCGCCCTTACCTACCCCCTGGTTGTGCTCTTGATCGGACTGGGCGCGGTTTACTTTCTGCTGTCCAGAGTCCTGCCCAGGGTAGCAGGCATTTTTTCCGTGTCTGAACAAACCCTTCCGCTCAACACCAGGATACTGCTCACTGCTGGTGAATGGCTGGAAAATTACAGTCTGTTTTTACTTATTCTTTTCTCAGCAGCAATCTTTGGCATATGGAGATCTTATAAAAAATTGCCCCGGATAAGATACAAAATTGATTCAGCTTTATGGAGACTGCCCTTGATTAGAGATTCCATCCTGGCCAGATTTTCGGGGCTGCTGTCTTTCCAGCTGAACGCGGGCATTTCCCTGGTTCAAGCCATACACGGAGCGGCCAGGGGAACACGATCAGCCTTCTTTCAAGAACATATGGAAAAAGCAGCCCGGGATGTCTCAGCCGGACAATCTCTGGAAAAGGTCCTGGCAGGTCAACAAATCTTTCCCCAAATGTACCTTACCGCACTGAGGGCCGGTCAAAATGCTGGACAGCTTCCTGTATTTCTGGAAAGGATCAGCAACATCCTGGAGAGAGGCGTGGACAACACCATGCGCCGTATTGTATCCCTTGCAGAACCTGCCCTTATCCTGATCCTTGGCCTCGTGGTGGGATTTTTTGTATTAGCTGTAATGGGACCGATTTTTGATCTGACTTCAAAAATATGAACATTCCGGGATTTTGATAATGAATACCAAGCAAGAGCGATTACAAATTCTGGATATCGCCAGGGGAAGTGCTGTAATTCTTATGGTGGGATTTCATTTCTGCTACGATCTGAATTATTTCCACCTGATTGATATAAACATCAAGGAAGATCCCTTCTGGATTGGCCTTAGAGGGTTTATTGTCAGCCTGTTTATTTTCATAGCCGGGATCAGTTTTTATTTATCTTCGGCCCGGCAATTCGGTTTCAAAGCTTATCTCAAAAATCAGAAATGGCTGGCTCTTTGCGTCATCGCGATCAGCCTGTTTACATATCCTCTATTCCCGGAATCATGGATATATTTCGGGGTGCTTCATTTTATTCTAACAGTTAGAATACTGGCATATCCTTTCAAAGATTTTTACAGGTTGAATCTTATTCTTGGTCTTATTATTATCTGGGCTGGACTTAGCTTACAAAATGAAATCTTCAATTCTAAATGGATTAACTGGATAGGATTTGCTGCGCAAAAGCCCTATACTGAGGATTATGTACCTGTTTTTCCCTGGCTGGGTGTATTCCTGACGGGAATGTTTACATCTCGCTTTTTGTTGAATTCTTCCAAACAGTTCAAGATTAAAAGTATAAACTATTCAGGATTTCCTTCCAGAATAATAAGTTTTGCAGGACGCAACAGCCTGGCAATATACATGATCCATCAGCCTTTACT
>JBHEPK010000126.1:5437-5875 GCA_046260325.1 Desulfonatronovibrio sp. | reverse complement strand
GCCATTGGTTTTTATATTCCCAACGAAGATCAGCGCTCAAGAGACTATTCTAAAATTAAGGATGTGTTCAGACCAGGACATGGTGATATTACTTATAATGCAAAATATGGAGTAAGGGATTACCGCGGTGGAGGCAGATCCTCAGGGCGCGAAACAGTATCCAGGGTTGCTGCCGGAGCTATTGCCCAGGAATTTCTAAAAACTCAAAACATTGCCCTCAAGGCCTGTTGTGTTGAACTTGGTGGAATCAGGGCCAAGTTTAATAATGATGCTGATATTTATAATAACCCTTATGCCTGTGCTGATCCCGAGATAGTTCCTCAATGGGACAAACTTGTAAAAGAGGTCAAAAAAAACGGTGACTCCCTTGGAGGAATTGTTGAGGTCAGGGCTTTTAATGTGCCTGCCGGGCTGGGTGAGCCGGTATTTGATAAACTT
>JBHEPK010000126.1:0-5427 GCA_046260325.1 Desulfonatronovibrio sp. | reverse complement strand
ATGCTCTTATGAGTGTTGGAGCAGTCAAGGGAGTGGAAATTGGAAGCGGTTTTGAAGCGGCAAGGCTGAGAGGTAGTGAAAATAACGATCCCCTGGTTAAAAATGGATTTCTTTCCAATAATGCCGGGGGAATTCTTGCAGGAATTTCATCGGGCCAGACAATTATTGCCAGGGCTGCTGTGAAGCCCATACCGTCCATTGCCAGAGATCAGAAGACTGTTTCAATGAACCAAGAAGAAATCATGATAAATATCGGAGGCAGACATGATATCAGCGCCATTCCCAGAATTGTGCCTGTGCTTAAGGCCATGCTGGCCCTGGTTCTAACAGATATGTTTCTGCTCCAGAGATCACGGGGATAGACAGCCTGCATCAGGCTCCCACTGCTCTGGACAGACTGTCTGTATTGATAAGGGCGTTATATTTGTCTTCATCCAAGGGATAATCCCAGGAACCGCTCCTGAGTTCAATCCTGCCACCAAAACCGGTTTTAAATCTATATAATCCGTAAAAAGGGTGATCCGGGGCAGCAGTAGGTGAAACAGCCCCCATATCATATGTCATGCAGCCTTTTGACTTGGCAGCTTTCATTGCTTCCCAGTGCATGGCATAAGGAGCCATTAAATTTCGTTTGGTATTGGATGATGCTCCGTAAAGATAAAGGGCATTCTGTCCTGATATTGCTACAATTGCTCCTGACAGCAATTCTTGATTATGGGTTGCTGTTAGAAACAGAATTTCGGAATTACATGGATTGTTCCGATGAGAATTGAATATTGCCAGAAAGTGTTTGTAGTCACATATGGCAAAACCATTTCTTGAAGCTGTCTGACAGTACAGGTTATAAAAATCAGGCAGTATGTCTTCTTGAGCCCTGCTGATTCGAACCCCTTTTCGCTCTGATAGACGAATGTTGTATCTTGTTTTGGACTTCATATTTTTAAGAAGCTGGTCTTTTCCAAAATTCAGATCAATTACAAGGGAACTGGCAACGGTCATATCCATAGAAGCTTTTCTAAGATTCCAGAATTTTGTACCCATATTCATGCGCATTTCCCGGACCCGGGGCTCAGGAAAGCTTTCCCTCTCGTTGTTTTTTATTTCAGATGCATATCGTGATTTCCAGGGCAGGTCATATCTGATGAATGAGACATCATGGTCAAGATGTTTGACCATTTCCTGAGAAAGCTCCTCAAGGTAAGGCCCGTAGTCTTCCTGTGCTTCAGGAGAGAATTCCGGACCCTGGGGAACATAGGCAGCCTTACCGCATGGACCATGGGGCTGAATAAGGACCAGGATGTCGCCTTTGGGCTGTGATGCCTTAATATCAAAGGCCACAGGTTGTAAGCCAAGGTATGATTTGACTTGACTCCAATAACTTGTCTGAAAAAGTATGTCTGAAGGTAGAAGTTTATTGGTACTTTTGGGAGTAATCTTGATTTCCATGGCCGCCCCTCTGAGCATGTTCAGAGATACTTGTCAAGGAAGGATTCATGATTTTTTTGTCCAGGCCATTGTCAGGAGCATGATTCCTAAGACGGTCATGGGCAGGGACAGAATCTGGCCCATGGTCATCCAGTCCAAGAATATAAATCCCAGGTGGGCATCAGGCTGGCGAAAAAATTCAGCAATAAACCTGAACACACCATAACCAAGGCAGAACAGGCCGGAAACGGCCATGGTCGGTTTGGGTCGGGAAGAAAAAAACCACAAAATGATAAACAGGAGCAAGCCTTCCATAAATGCCTGGTAAAGCTGGGAAGGATGTCTTGCTGTGTATCCTGCAGCCGGACCAGGAAAAATCATACCCCAGGGCATATCAGTGGGTCTGCCCCAGAGTTCAGCGTTTATAAAATTGCCAATTCTACCAAACATGAGCCCGAGAGGTGCCAGGGGAGCAACAAAATCACTCACTGTAAAAAAAGAGCGATTTGTTTTTCTGGCATAGAGCCAGAGACATATCAATACACCTAACATTCCTCCATGAAAGGACATTCCCCCTTTCCAGATCATGAAAATTTCCCACGGCCGGACAATGAAATTGGAAAAGTCGTAGAACAATACATATCCCACCCTTGCGCCGATTATTACACCGAGGGCACAATAGGTTATCAGGTCCGGTAATTCAGCTTTGCTCCAGCCTGAACCGGTTTTTCCAGCTCTATATCTGGCAACAAACCAGGCCAGGGCAAAGCCGATAAGATACATGAGTCCATACCAGCGCAGCTGAAGAGGACCTATTTCAAAAGCTATGGGATTAATATGCGGATATTCTATCAAAATTATTCCTTAGATTTGTTGGACTGTTTGGGAATTAATGCTGAAGCAAAGAAAAAGACAGCGGCTACAAGTACTATGGTGGCGCCGGTGGTCAGGTTAAGCCAGTAAGAAATCCATATTCCAGACTGGGTAAAAAGGACACTGATGACAACAGCCCAGATCATCATATTCTTTAGAGAATTAGTATATTTTTCAGCAAGATATGATGGAATGGTCAGAAGGGCGATGACCAGGATCAGTCCTACAACCTGGATGGTCATGACAACGGTCATAGCCACCATGGTTAAAAGCAGGAAATAAAGAGGCCCCACAGGAACTCCCATGGCCATGGCAAATTCCTCATCATAAGACATGGCCAGAAAATCCTTGTAAAACAGATAGGTGATTAGAATAATGGCTATGTTCATGGCAGCCATGATCCATAGTGAAGAACCTGGCACCATGAGAATACTTCCAAACAGATAACTCATGAGGTCAACATTATATCCAGGGGTCAGGTCCATGAGCACGATTCCGGCAGACATTCCCACTGCCCAGATCACTCCGATTACCGTGTCAGCCCGGTGTTTGTTTTTTCTGCTCACAATTCCCATTACCAGGGCTGAAATCAGTGCTACCATGGCTGCACCCAGATTTGGGGAAAAACCGGCAAAAAAGGCCAGCCCGATACCTCCGTAAGAAGCATGGGCAATTCCTCCGGATATAAAAACTATCCTGTTCACAACCACCATGGTGCCAATAATGCCGCAGGCAATGCTTATTAGAAGCCCGGCCAGAAGGGCGTTGCGCATGAATTCGTAGTGAAGGACTTCAAACATTATATTTAATGGTGATGTTTAAGAACTCTGTGAGGTACTGAACCATGGGTGACCAGCTCCACAGGGCAATGATATGTTTTTTCAAGCATTTCCTGACTTAACTCTGAAGAATCATGATAGTACAGACTTCTGTTGACACAGGCAATAGAATTGGCGTGGTTAGATAAAACTGAGAGGTCATGACTGATGACAACGATGGTTTTTCCTTGTTCATTAAGGTCATGGAGAAGGTCGTACAATCTGCAATGAAAGGGCTGGTCAACGCTGGCTGTTGGTTCATCCAGAAACAGGATTTCCGGATCACAGGCCAGGGCCCTTGCTATAAGAACTCTCTGATGCTGGCCTCCTGAAAGGCTGGTGATCAGCGTGGATGAATACTCAGACATGCCGACTTTTTCCAAAGCCTGCTGAGCCTTGGAAAAGTCCCGGGCTGAGTATCTTTTAAGTCTTCCGGCATTCCCAAGTCTGCCCATGACCACTACATCAGAAACATTTATGGGGAACTTGTCATTGCCGGACAGATGCTGGGGTACGTAACCAATATTATGGGGTGATTTTCCAGGACTTTTCCCGAGCACAGATACTTTTCCCTGTTGGATGGGCAATATTCCCAGAAGGATTTTGATGAGGGTGGATTTTCCTCCTCCATTGGGGCCTAATACAGCGAGAAATTCTCCTGCTGATATTTGCAGATTTACATTTTCCAGTACAGGATGTCCGTTGTATGAAAAGCTTAAATCCTTAACAGATATTACTTCTTTAATGTGCAGCTCCTGTTAGTGCTTCCTTGAATCTTTGCGCCACCTCAACCATATTTTTCTTCCAGTTTTCTGCGAGAGGATTGATAGAGATGGTTTTTCCCTCTATGGCATCAGCAATGGTTTGGGCACTTCTTTTTGAAAATTGCGGGGAAACAAAAACAACTTTTATGTTCTCATGGCGCGCTGTGTCAATAAGATGCTTGATGTCTGCTGATTTTGCTTCCTTACCTTCTATTTCAACAGGAATCTGAGTCAGACCATAGGCTCTGGCAAAATATCCCCAGGCCGGATGAAAGACCATAAACTTTGTTCCGGGTCTGAGTGTTGAAAAAACAGACTTAATTTCCTGATCAAGGCTGATGAGTTCGTTGATGAAATTAATATAGTTTTCCTGGAAATAGCTTTTATCTTCTGGAGAAGCTTGTGCCATGGCCTGATACATACTTGAAGCCTGTACCATTACCAGGTCAGGAGAGAGCCAGACATGAGGGTCTCTGCCGTTGCTTTTGGAGTCGTGCGCGCTGTTATGATTATTATGTTCATGCCCATGATGGGGGTCTTGATCATGTTCATGAGAATGTACGGTCATAGGAATTTTGATTATTTCATTATCGGTGTGAGTGATTTGCAAGTTCGGGTACATTGACCTGATTCGGGGAAGCAGGGTTTTTTCGTATTCAACTCCTATTGCCATATAAATATTTGTGTTTCCAAGTTCCACCATCTGGGCTGGCTTAGGTTCAAAAGAGTGAGGACTTGTTCCTGGAGGAAGCATAATTGATACATTGACTTTCTCACCGCCAATTTTTTCCGCAAAATATTTCTGGGGAGGGATACTGACCATGATATTGAGTTTATTTGCCAAAGCCAGGGAAGATGAGAGTAAAAATATCAACATCAGCATCAATGCAAAGCATAATGAAAAAAGTTTGTTTACGGAAATGGTCAAATTATTTCTCATAATTGTCTCCAATGTTTGGTTTAAGTTATTAAGCTATGATTGATAGCAACGCATGAGTTTGATAATATGTTATCATTTATTTTTGGTCAAGAGCTGACAAGCAAAAAGTTGCAAAGAAATGTCTTTGAAAATATAGTAACAAATTGGAGGACAGCACAATGAAGCATAATACTCGCCAGAGACAGGCCATTGTAAACTGCCTGAACATTGCTGACGGTCCCATGAGCCCCAATGAAGTTCATGAACAAGCCATAAAGTTTGTTGATGGACTCGGGATTGCAACAGTTTACAGGAACCTCAGGCTCCTGGTCAGTGAAGGCAAAATTAGAGAAATATATTTCCCTGGGGAAAATTCGAGATATGAGATGGCCGATCTTGGACATCATCATCACTTTTTATGCAGAAAGTGTGACAGGGTTTTTTGCATTAAAGGCTGTCCAGGAGGTTTTAAAAACATGATTCCCAGTGGATTCGTCTTAGAGGAACATGAAATTGTTCTGTATGGTAAGTGTGAAGATTGCCAGCATTAACAGACTGTTGAAAATCTCCCAATTGCTGCGTCGCTGCAAAAAGTTCAAACTTTTACGTATGTCTAAATACGCCCCAG
>JBHEPK010000125.1:3465-5883 GCA_046260325.1 Desulfonatronovibrio sp. | reverse complement strand
ACTTGTGAAGTCTGGAGATCTATTTTTCTGCATAAGCGGTCAGAGAATGGACGGTCATAATTTTGCCGGTCAGGCAGCAGAAAAAGGTGCAGCTGCCATTGTATCTCATAAGCCCATGCCTGAAATCGAGATACCTGTGATGCTGGTGGAAGATACCATTAAGGCCCTGGGCAGGCTGGGCAGATGCTGGAGAATCAAAAAGGGTAAAAAGGTAGTGGCTGTTACCGGTTCAGCAGGCAAGACAACAACCAAGGAGATGATTTCAGAAATTCTTGGTGTCAGATATCAAATTGGTAAGAATTATAAAAACTGGAACAACCAGCTGGGTCTGCCCTTGTCTATATTAAATTTCAATGGAGATGAAGATTACTGGGTACTTGAACTGGGAATAAACAACCCAAATGATATGGATGAACTGGCCTGGATAGCCTGCCCTGATATAGCCGTCATTCTCAATGTAGGTCCATGTCATCTGCAGGGTCTGGGAAGCATAGAAGGTGTGGCCAGGTCCAAAAGTGTGCTTTTGGACTATCTCACAGGAACCCGAAAAGCAATTGTCAGTCTGGACTATCCTTATCTAAAGGATGAGGTTGCTTCTAAGGAAAAAATTGTTCCTGTCTGGTTTTCGTGTGACAGAGATGAGGCTGACTATATGGTCACATACAAGGGATCAGATGAATTCGAAGTTATTGAACATGGTCAAAGTTTCAGCTTTTCAGGATCTGCAGGCTGGTCTCAGTACTGTGAAAATATTGCTGCTTCCTGGGCTGTGGCCAGAGACGCTGGGCTTGATCAGACAGAAATCATCAAAGGTCTCAAGAAATTCAGCTCACCGGATCAGAGGTTTTCAATTTCCACAAATGGGGCCTGGACAATTATTGATGATACATACAACGCAAATCCTCTTTCCATGGATAGAGCCATAAACACGGCCCGTGATATTGCTGAAAAAAATAATCTTGTCCTGGTTCTTGGAGACATGGCAGAGCTGGGTGAAGATGAAAAAAATGTTCATAAAGAGCTGGGCAGGAAGATTTCTAAAGTGGGCTGTAAAGGCATTTTGTTTCAGGGGAAAAACGCAGAAGACGTATTAGGTGGATTAGACATGGATCATAAACATATTTTCTACGAAGTAGATAATGAAACACAGTTCATAACGGCCTTAAATTCTCTGGATCTATGCGACGGCACCGTCCTTTTCAAAGGGTCAAGAAGTACCAGAATGGAAAAATATATCAGCTTTTTTAAAAATTGGATGCAGAACAGGCCATAAAAACAGTTATGGATATAATTATAATCAGCAGCTTTGTTGAATTAAAATATTTTTTCAACGAACTTGCAAAGATATGAGGACTGGATGCTTTATCATCTTTTATACCCACTGAGTGAAGATATAAGCGTTTTTAATGTGTTCAGATACATTACATTCAGAAGCATCTATGCTTTGCTCACAGCCCTGCTTCTCAGTTTGTGGCTTGGCCCCAAGTTTATCAGCTGGCTGCAGAAGATAAAATGCGGTCAGTATGTTCAGGAAGATGGCCCTGAACACCAGTCAAAGCAAGGTACTCCTACCATGGGCGGTATCCTGATAGCCTTCAGCATGCTGACCAGCGTGCTTTTATGGGGTGATTTGACAAATCTTTATGTATGGTTGTCAATTTTTGTTTTTCTGGGATTTTTTCTGGTGGGATTTTTTGATGACTACCTGAAGGTGGTTAAAAAGCACAATAAAGGACTCAGTGCCAAGGGTAAGTTTCTGGGCCAGTGCATAATTGCCCTGGGGGCCGTATCCATACTGCTTACGCTGCCCGGATACAGTACTGAATTGTTAGTACCGTTTTTTAAAAGTCTGAGACCGGATCTTTATCTATTTTATGTGCCCTTTGCAGCCTTGGTAATGGTTGGAGCATCCAACGGGGTAAACCTTACAGACGGACTGGATGGACTTGCCACAGGTCCTTTTATTGTCAGTGCATCCTGCCTGTCTATATTTGTATATGTTTCAGGACATGTTCAATTAGCAGCATATCTGCAGGTTCCCTATATTCCCAATCTCGGAGAGGTAACGGTCTTTTGTGGGGCATTGGTGGGAGCAGGTCTGGGTTTTTTATGGTTTAATGCATATCCTGCCCAGATTTTTATGGGGGATACAGGAAGTGTAAGCATGGGAGGGACCCTTGGTTTTATAGCTGTTCTTTGTAAACAGGAGCTGCTTTTGATTATTGTGGGGGGGCTGTTTGTCATAGAAACCCTTTCTGTAATTCTGCAGGTTGGATATTTCAAAATGAGCGGTGGAAAAAGAATTTTCAGAATGGCGCCTTTACACCACCATTTTGAGCTTAAGGGGGTTCCAGAATCCAAGATAATTATCAGATTCTGGATTCTGTCCATATTGTTTGCTCTGGCAGCGCTGAGCAC
>JBHEPK010000125.1:374-3281 GCA_046260325.1 Desulfonatronovibrio sp. | reverse complement strand
TTAAAATAGTTGAAAGAAATGAACAGTTTGATCCTCAAGTTCTTTCTGACAAAGGCATGGATAAGGTTGAAATAATCCTTGGTGAACACAAAGAAGAACACTTCAGTCAGGCTGACATGGTTATAATCAGTCCAGGTATACCAGTTAAGCAGATTAAACCTCTGCTTGGCCATAATACCATGATCTGTTCTGAATTAGAACTGGCTTCGTGGTTTATCCATGAACCTGTTATCGCAGTAACTGGTACTAACGGCAAAACCACTACCACCATGCTTATAGCCCATGTTCTTGAAAAAGCGGGGAAAAAAGTGTTTGCAGGTGGAAATCTGGGCACTCCTTTAAGCGAATATGTGCTTAGCGGGAAACAATGCGATATTCTTGTCTTAGAGGTAAGCAGTTTTCAACTTGAAGCGTGCAGTGGATTTCATCCGGAGGTGGGAATTTTTCTGAACTTTTCCGCCAATCATCTTGATCATCACAAGGATGAAAAAGAGTATTTTCAGGCCAAGGCCAGGCTTTTCAAAAGCCAGAAGGAAAATGATCTGGCTGTTATAGCCCTGGAGCTCAAAGATGAAATGGAAAAGTCAGGAGTTCTCAAGGGAAAGAGAATATACTTTATACCTACAAATAGATTTTCCTGTCCGGGTTTGTCAGGTGTGCATAATCAGGGGAATATTGAAGCAGCTTATTTAGCGTGCAAATATTATGGGATAACAGAAGAAGATTTTTCCAGGGCAATCAATGATTTTAAACCTCCTCCTCACAGACAGGAGGTTTTTTTTAAATTTCAGGAAAAGGTATTTGTAAATGATTCCAAGGCAACAACCACTACAGCCATGGCTGCAGCTCTTGAAACATTTGACGCTCCCATAAGACTTTTTGCCGGAGGAATATTCAAGGGCGGAGATTTATCCATGCTTTCTTCACTGATAGAATCAAAGTGTGCCAAGGTATATCTATTCGGTGATTCAAGGGAGGTTTTTGAAAGTTCATGGTCTGGTAAAACATCAATAGAATATTTTGAAACATTAGAACCAGCCGTGAAGAGTGCCCTTGAAGAATCTGAATCAGGAGATACGCTTCTGCTTTCTCCCGGTACAGCAAGTTTTGATCTTTTCCGAAATTATCAGGAACGGGGAGATACCTTTAAAAAATTAGTAAGAAAGGACCTGGGATTTGATGAATAGTATGGAGAAAAGATTTGGTATTTATGAGGACATCTTTTGCACGATCTGAGCGCTGGAAAGAATTATGAGTAACCAGAAAAATAAATTAGTTCAGACCAATACTCCGGATTTATGGCTGTTATTTTCAGTTATGATTCTCTGTGGACTTGGTCTGACCATGATTCTCAGCACCAGTGCCATCATGGCTGAAAGATTTTACTCGGATAAATACTTCTTTTTCAGAAAACAGCTTGTGTTTGTCATGGCTGGGATTGTTGTGATGTTCTCTGTTTATCTGATCCCCAGAAATTTTTTCTATAAACTAAGATATTTCTGGGTAGCAGTGACCCTTGGTGCATTAATTTTAACCATATTTTCATCTCTTGGTGTAAGTGCGGGAGGTGCAACAAGATGGATAAGTCTGGGTATTATTAATATCCAGCCTCTGGAAATAGCCAAAATTTCTCTGGTTCTGTATCTATCCTGTTTTTTTTCAAGCAAACAGGAACTGGTAAAAAAATTCAGTGTGGGGTTTCTTCCTCCCACGATTATTACAGGAACATTCTGTCTTCTACTATTGGCACAGCCTGATTTTGGAGGAGCAGTATACATTGCTGCCTTGTTCTTTCTCATGAGTTTAGTTGGAGGTACGCGGATAATTTATCTTTTTACCTCTTCAATCATAGCTGCCATAACCGCAGCCATACTAATCATGCAGTCTCCTTACAGATTCAGAAGATGGTTTTCATTTCTTGATCCCTTCAAGGATGCCCAGGATTCAGGTTATCAGCTGGTTCAATCTCTGTATGCCTTCGGGTCCGGTGGAATATGGGGGATAGGCCTGGGTGAAGGCAGACAGAAATTGTTTTTTCTGCCTGAGGCGCACAATGATTTTATCATGGCGGTTATTGGAGAAGAACTGGGTTTTGTGGGGATTTCTCTGGTTTTTATCCTGATAGGGATTATCCTGTGGAGGGTCATGGTCATTTCAGCAAGACAAGTTGACCTGGTAGACAGATTCGCAGGCTTTGGCATGGGGGTAATACTGATTATGGGCAGCCTTCTTAATCTGGCAGTAGTGCTTGGAGTACTGCCTCCCAAGGGATTGCCCATGCCATTTATAAGCTATGGCGGCAGCAGCTTGCTGGTTTCACTTTTTTGTGCAGGATTTTTACTGAATTTATCCAGGAGTCAGTGATGCTCAGTAAGGTTTTACTTACAACCGGAGGAACAGGAGGCCATATTTTTCCAGCTGTTGCTGTTGCTGAGGAAATAAGAGAAATGTTTCCGAATTGTGAAACTGTTTTTGCCGGTGGTGAATATGGGCCTGAAAGAGATATTGTAACTAAGGCAGGAATAAAATTTAAGTCATTTCCTGCGAGGGGAGTCCTGGGCAGGGGGATAAAGTCCCTTGGTTCAATATACTGGATGGGAAAAAGTCTTATCCAGTCAATCATTTATCTGCGCTCTTTCAAGCCGGAAGTAGTAATTGGTTTTGGTGGTTATGCCGGATTTATGCCGGTTATGGCTGCAAAAATGCTGAAGATTCCTACGGCTGTACATGAACAGAACAGTACCCCAGGGGTTACCAACAGGATACTCGGGAAAAAGGCAGATCGGGTTTTTTTGAGTTTTCCTGATGAAAACAGTTTTTTTAACTCGGAAAAGACAGTGGTAGCTGGCAACCCAGTGAGAAAAAATCTGATTAAAAAAGATGTAAAAGAAGCATTTATTTCAAGTC
>JBHEPK010000125.1:0-246 GCA_046260325.1 Desulfonatronovibrio sp. | reverse complement strand
TTTATTGATGACATGAAGGACGCATATGCTTTTGCATCCCTTGTGGTCTGCCGGGCTGGAGCTACAACACTGGCGGAACTTTGTGTAACAGGAAAACCATCAATACTGATCCCTTTTCCTTATGCCACGCATAACCACCAGATGACCAATGCCAGATATCTGGAGCATCAGGGTGCAGCTCTTGTTCTGGATCAAAGCTATCTGCAGGAAGTTAATGCAGCCAGGGTTATAGGTGATCTGCTGTCC
>JBHEPK010000124.1:2535-5888 GCA_046260325.1 Desulfonatronovibrio sp. | reverse complement strand
GTTTCACATCGGGGACAGGCTGCCTCCTGAAATAAATCCTTCAAGTCCTGAAAAACTTGCGGTAATCAGAAAAAAATTTCCCAAACTGACTATTGTAGCAGCACACCTCGGGGGGTATTTGCACTGGGGGGAATCCGTAAAGCATCTTGCTGGCACAGGTGTATTTCTTGATACTTCCAGCTCTCTACCGTTTATAAAAGATGATGATCTGAAAAAAATCCTGCGCATTCATCCTTTGGAAAGGATTCTTTTCGGCAGCGATTATCCGCTTTTTGATCCAGTGTCGGAAATCAGGCTTTTAAAAGAAAAGGCAGGTTTTAATGACAGGGAGATTGCTCAGATATTAGATAATGGGCTGAAGCTTATATTTTAATTCCTGCCAATAAATGCCACCCAGCGTTTATTGGCAGGAGTACTGGCCCGGAAATATTTCCGGGCCAGGAGGAGGGTCTAATTATCAGGTCCTTTTGGAGGGCCTGAATACTTTTGCAAAGGCTTCTTTGCGGTTAAACAGTTTGGGCTCCACGCTTGCAACTGCCCTGGGGTGAAACTCCCTTGGCGGTTCATGAAAGAGATAAATAACCCGGACTGAATTGGGATCACCCAATACTGCATCAGGATATATTTTCTTAACTTCCTTCAACCTTTCTTCAGCCAGTTGTTTCATGTCCTCCAGATCACCGAAGTTCATGGTTCCTGTGGGGCAGCTCTGTACGCAGGCCGGAAGAAGACCGTTAGTTACACGGTCATTGCACATGTCGCATTTAGATATGATCAGGCTGTCTTTGTCTTCCCTGGGTATGTCATAAGGGCAGGCATTTCGAACTTCATCAAAATACAGGTTTTTGGTCCTCTCGGTAAAGAGGATGGCACCTGTGTTCCAATCTTCGAGAATTGCCTTTTCATCGTCCATATCTCCTACCATTTTGCATGGGGCATCAAGACAATGTCTGCATTGTTCCGGGAAGAACAACCAGTTTTTGAGCTTATCGTTTTCAACAACCTCATTCATGCAGACTAATTTATAGGTTATAAAGGACAGGTCCTTGGGGTTCTGGTGAGATCCCCAGTTCCGGGTTTCTTCTGCTGGCAGTTTATGCCATTGTTTGCACGCTACCTGGCATCCACGGCATGCTGTGCACTTCGTAAGATCTATAAAAAAAGCTTTACCATCCATAATTCATTCCTCCTTACTTTTTACGCACATTGGCCATGAAGGCTTTGGTTTCAGGAATACGCGTGTTGGGATCACCTACCGAAGGAGTAAGCAGATTTGCTGAATCTCCTCCATCCTTGGGATGAACCCATCCATAATGGAAAGGTACTCCAATCTGGTGGATGGTCTGGTTATTGATTGTAAAGGGCTGAACCCGGTGGGTGACCATGGCCACTGCATCAATCTGTCCGCGGACCGTTTCCACAACAACTGTTTCTCCGTTATCAATTCCGCGCAGCTTGGCCAGCTGAGGGCTCATTTCCACAAAGTTCTGCGGTTCTGCCTCGAGCAGCCAGGGTGTCCAGCGGGTCATCACGCCTGTCTGCCAGTGTTCGGTAACCCTGTAGGTGGAACAGATAAAAGGATACCTTGGGTCACAGCTGGCCATCTTATCCAAATCAAATCCCTTTGCTGTGGGGGTGTGCAGGACCTTAGAAAATGGCTGTTCTTCAAAAGGACATTCCAGAGATTCGTAAAACTCAGGGAAAGGCCCATCATTGAGACCGGGTCCGAATATCTGACCGAAACCGTGCTTGCGCATGATAAAGGGATGTTTTGCCCCGGGCTTCCAGCCACCGTCAGGGACATCACCTATCCATTTATCTCCGTCCCAGGCTATAACAGGTTTTTTAGGGGCATAAGGCTTACCTTTAAGATCCACAGAAGCCCGGTTGTACAGAATCCTGCGGTTCACCGGCCAGCACCAGCTCCAGTTTGGATACAATCCGATTTTGGCCTGTTCATCAGTCTGAGTTTTATCTCTTCTGGCGGACATGTTTCCTTTTTCGGTATAAGAACCGCAGAAGAGCCAGTTTCCGGAACTGGTTGAACCGTCATCCTGGAGAAAGGCAAAACTTGGAACAAGAGTTCCTGCCTTGTATGTTTTACCGTTTATAGTCTTATCTTTGAGGAAATATCCGTTTATGAGCTTAGCCACCTTATGCGGGTCAAAGTGCTTCTGCTCATCCACCCAGAGATCTGTACTCAAATTATTGATGGGTTCTGGATATGCTCCTCCATTCTGATACTCTTTCTTAACTCTTTCAAAAAGGTCATACATAATCTGACCGTCATGTCTGCAATTGCCCAGGGGTTTAGCTGCAGCGTATCTCCACTGCATCCAGCGTCCGGAATTGGTCACTGAGCCTTCCTTTTCCATGAACACACCGCAGGGCAGGAAAAAGACTTCAGTATCTATTTCCGCGGGATTCATGCCTGGTCCCTTCCAGAAAGAGGCAGTTTCATTGTCAAAGATATTGACAACCACCATCCAGTCCAGCTTGGTCATGGCTTCTCTGTTTTTATTGGAATTGGACACCGCGCAGGCAAGGTTCTGTCCCCAGCAGAGTAGTCCTTTAATCCGGTCATGATACATTTCGTCAAAAATGGTCAGAAAAGACCCGTCCTGACCTGGGTCCAGCCTGGGCATGAACTGATACCCCTGGTCCGGATCAACATCTTTAAACATGGCTTTAAGCAGACTGGCCACATATTTAGGTCTGTTCTGCCACCAGTTTGCGCTTTTGGGATCATTGCTTACAGGGGTATTGGCTTTGTTGTAGGCTTCAAGAGTAGGCCAGCTGGATCTTGGAGTGGGATTATAAGCCGGTATGATATGGAACAGCAGAGCGTGGTCAGTGGAACCCTGCACATTGGATTCTCCGCGAAGGGCATTGACTCCGCCGCCGGCCATTCCCATGTTGCCGAGAAGCAGCTGAACAATGGCCATGGCCCGAATGTTCTGAACGCCGGTGGTATGCTGAGTCCAGCCCATGGCGTACATGATAGTTCCTGATTTATCCGCCTTGCCGGTTGCCCCGTATGCCTTGTAAACCCTCAAAAGGTCTTCCTTGGGAGTACCGCACACCTGAGAAACTGTATCAAGGTCATATCTTTCAAAGTGTTCTTTTAAAAGATTGAAGACACATCTTTCATTCTTCAAGGATTTATCTTTTTTAGGCACGCCCTTGCTGTCAGTCTCAAAGGCCCAGTAAGATTTGTCATATTGTCCGGTCTGGGGATCAAATCCGGAAAACAGTCCATCATTAAACTGATATTTCCTGCCTACAATAAAGGAAGCATTGGTATAGTTTACAATGTAGTCCTTGAAATAAAGATCATTTTCTAAGATATACTT
>JBHEPK010000124.1:0-2525 GCA_046260325.1 Desulfonatronovibrio sp. | reverse complement strand
TATACTTAATGAATCCGCCCAGAAAGGCGATGTCTCCACCTGAACGGATGGGAGCGTAAATATCTGCCTGGGTTGATGTTCTGGTATATCTTGGGTCCACATGGATAAGCTTGCCGCCTTTATCCTTGGCTTTAAGAACCCACTTGAATGATATGGGATGGTTTTCAGCAGCGTTGCTGCCCATGATGAGAATACAGTCACTGTTTTGAAGATCAATCCAGTGGTTGGTCATTGCACCGCGTCCAAACGACTCTGCCAGAGCCGCTACAGTAGCGCTGTGTCAGATACGGGCCTGATGCTCAATATAAACCAGCCCCATGGCCCTGAGCATGGCCTGATACGCCCAGCATTCTTCATTGTCCAGGGCGGCTGAACCACCTGAAGCAATACCGTCGCAGCGGTTTACCACTTCTCCCTTGGCATTGGTTTTAGTAAAGGTGGCGTCACGGGTTTCTTTAATTTTTTTGGCAATTCGGTCCAGAGCCCAGTCCCAGGATTTTTCTTCCCATTTATCACTCTTGGGGGCCCTGTACATAACTTTGGTGATGCGCTGGTCATTTTCAGCAAGCTGATAAACAGAAGCGCCTTTGGCACAGAGTGAACCTTCATTGATAGGGTGATCAGGATCTCCCTCGGTATTGATAATCCGTCCTGATCCGTCTTTGGCTGCGTGGACTATAAGTCCGCAACCTACTGCACAGTAACAGCAGATAGTGGTGCTTTCCTTGGCCCAGTTGATCTGCAGCAATTGGGCTTTGGCAACTGTGGGCTTCAAATTAAAGCCCAGTCCGCCAAAGGCGGTTACAGCGGTTGCTGTAGCCGACAGCTTGATAAATTGTCTTCGGCCTAATTCCATAATTCCTCCTGAAAGTTGATTGACATTAACTACCTCTGATTTCTCTGCTCAAACAAATAAGCAGATCAATTCCCCAGGGAGTAAAATCCACCTCAGTAAATCCCTTTTCTGGAACAAAGTATCTTGAAAAGATCATGGACCGGGCAGAATCAACTGCCTGACTAAGATCAAATCCAAGTCCAAAAAACGGAAGTGATAAATGTTGCATAAAAGCCAACCTTTCCTAAAAATAAAAAAAGTAAAAGGTGATTATTTTTCTGCCCATCATCCGGATAGACATAATTACCTTTTAATTAGTCTAATGGATTGTTTAGTAAAAGAGAAAAGTCAAAAACAAATTTTTATTCAAGATTTGGCACAAAGGAGCACAGTCGTGAGCACAGATCTGGAAATGGATCTTCATAAAGGTGGTTAAATCTGAATTCCAGTTCTTTAAGGTAAAGTAAGAGCCGCAGAGGGTTGGATGTCCTGAATTTCCTGAGTTTGGGACCGGCATATCCCCAGAATTCCCTGTCCATATCAAGGGGCAGCTTTTCAGGACTTTGGGATATTTTATGCCTCGAAAACAAGCCATTATCCCAGGTTATCAGACTCAGGTATTTTTTATAAGGAGCGGTATAGATAATGCGGCCCATCTTTCTGGTCTGCAGAGAAAAGCTGACCCGGAAGTGCAGAACAGTTTCAAGGTTAATATCTGGTAGATAGTCAATAAATATTCTGTCCTGGATATTAAGTATGCCCATTACGGGCGGGACTTTAAGCTGCTGTCCTGTATTGCGCAAAAGGGAAATCAGGTTGAGGTCTCTAATGATCTGCGGGCCATCAAGTGATCCGGCCAGGATGCAAAGCCTTGAAATGGCAAGGGCCTTACGGATGGTGTTGTAACTGACGCCCAGCTGCCCGGACATCATTTCAGGCTGTACTTCCAGTTCGAAAAGTTTGATAAACCTGAGCCATTGTCTCGGAGATAATCTGGCCAAGTTGATGAATCTGCCTGTCAAGTCATGAAAAGTGTACTTACAGCGGGCACATCTGCGCCTTCCTGAGTCAAGACTGTACAGCTTTCTATGAACACATCTCGGGCAGTGTCTTTGATGGTTTTTCCAGCAAAATTTCAACAAAAATTTCTGGGCAGATTTTTTGGATTTTATTATTTCTTCGTAGGTATTTAGCTTCATTTTTTCTATATTTTTTTAGTGCAATAATTTGCGATAAGCAATTAAATCAAAATTTGGAAAATGGCAATCAGGTATAAGTATGTTTTTTAAGTTAATGGGTATTGAAAATAAAATCTTTAAAATATAGGTTGTTTCGATTAAAATAATTGTTGATTATGTTTTCATGCATTAGGTCTAATCATCAATCGTATAGCTCTAATTCATGGATTCAGGCATCTAAATTCAAATCAGAATCGCAGTCAAAAAAACATTTGCAGAAAAATAGATTTCAATAATGATTTGGATTTGTATAAAAATTTGACATCAATAAAACAGGAGTTTTTCAGTTTGCACAGTGTGATTTTATCCTTAACACCCATATTTATCCTTATTCTATTAGGCTGGTTTTTTCACCGCATAGAGTTTCCCGGGAGTTCCTTCTGGCCTATGGCCGAGAAAATTACATATTATGTTTTTTTCCCGGCGCTTTTATTTTTCAGTCTGTACAGGGC